>NZ_JBNLYC010000083.1:0-19553 GCF_050172015.1 Bacillus sp. GMa5/1
TATTTATCCATTTCTTCTAAAAAATCAATTCAATTTACAATAGGAAATCCTGGTTTATCTATATATATATTTTACATATTATCCTTCTATCCAATCGACTATTTTCCCATCCTTTTTTCTATACCGAAAACTCATCGTATAGAAAGCTTCCTGTTTGAGTGTACACTGCAAAGCAACGAGAATTAAATCATTTTCAAAGACATAATTTCCACTCGCTTCTCCCTTTTCATACTGAAAGAAAAATGTACCTTCTTTTTCTTTTTGCTGTAAGTCTTTTTTTATATCTGTAATAGATCGGTTAAGTAATTCATCCAATAAAAATTTTTGTTCTATTCCTATATAAAAATTTTTATCTGTAAACAACATATTTGTTTCGTATATAAAAAAAGAAGTTAATAAAATAAGAAAGATAATCGTTCCAGGCATTGTAAATCCCTTTTGCTTTCTCATACGTTTATTCCTATTTCGCTATATCGCATAACTACACCTTCATATATTTTCCCACTAGTATCTTTCACATTTATAATGAGTACATGAGGTGTTAGTTTGTAAGAAACCGTTCCAATATTTTGTAAAACAACTTCCCTCCCGCGCCTATTTACCTTTCTTATAAGACGACTATTCTCTTTTTCATACGATACTTCACTCCCATTACGCGATCGGAATTGTAAAATACTTTCTCCATTTTCAAATGCTAGCTGTTCTCCAGATGATACTTCACGAAACTCCAATTGCATTTGCCCTAAATACACATCCCACTCCCAATCATTTAACCCTTTCGACTGTTTATTTTCCATTTCAATGAAATGTAGGCGGGGAAAGAGCAAAAAAAATATTGATAATAGAAACAGACATACAATCATTTCTATTAATGAAAAACCAAATTCTAATTTATTTTTTCTCCTACATAAAAGCATTGTTCCATCATTCTGTCTTTCACATCTTTCCACATGGTACAAACTTCATTGCCTCCCCAATATGTGTAATACACAATTCCATTTATATTCTTTTCTATTATTCGCTTTTCTTCATTTCCATACATATATATAGCTGCTTCTTTTTTTAATAATCCAGTTGCCTTATAACGAATTTGTATATTTTTTCTTTCTTGCATAACTAATACTGTTTGCGGTAGTAGTAACGATACAGCCATCATTAAAACACTTAACGATACAATCATTTCAGCCATTATGGATCCTTTTTGACATTTCACGATACGTAAATCTCCCTCTTCCAAGCTGAAATACAATTTCATATTTATAATTTCTATACGAAATTATAATCGTACCACCTCTATTAATATTTCCACTTGGGTTATATGTCATCGGATTTGGAAACGTATGCAAATCAATTTGTATATCTTCTTCATACTCTCGCTTGACGATATAATACTTTGTACCTGACTCTTTTATAGCATACATATTTCTATCTTTATGCCAACGTAATGTGTAGTGCTTTTGATGGTTTATCGCTAATTGCTGCATATACAAAATATCATTTGAAAACTGTCTCAAAAATTGTTCAACTTTTTGTCGCTCGTATAAGGAATGAACACTAAAATACGTAACTATACTTAATACAGAAATAACAAATAAAACGAGTAACATTTCTAAAAAAGTAAACCCTTGTTGTTTCACAATGCCCTAATTGATACTGTGCCATCATCTGATATATGAATAGATTCGCCATTCGGACACTTATCAGTTGTAATATACTTTTCATCTGCCAGTTCTTTTAACGATGGAATTTTATTATGTTGTAATTGATATACTTGTATTTGTGCTTCTATAGATTTCACGTAAGCTGCACACCCTTTTCCTTGGACCGATGAACGCTGTGTAACTACATTTGGAATAATTAATAGTAATAATATAGTTATGACAACCATTACTAATAGCATCTCTAACAGAGTAAATCCTTCCTCATTCTGCATACAAATGCCCCCTAAATAGAATTCATCATTTGAAACATCGGCATAATCATCGCTAAATACATAAGGACAACGATTCCTCCAATACATGTAAATAAAATAGGCTGAATGATAACTAACATATGTTTAATTTTTCGTTCCATCTTTTCCATAATAAGATCGCTATAGTCACCTAATTCAATCCCTAAATTGCCATTTGCTTGTCCATGCGTAATAACATAAGAAAGTTCTTTCTCGTAATACCCACTTTTAGCAATGATAGATTGTAACTGTTCTCCTCCAATTAATTGTCTTTCAATCCGATTCGCTTCATATTGAAAGAACGGATGATATCTTTGCTCCATCATTATTGTTAAAGCTTCGCATACTGATAGTCCACCATTTAATAAACCACTCAACTGAGTAGCAAAATAATGTGAATGCTTTAAAATAAGAAATGTTTTGATGAGAGGAATACGAAGCATGATTTTTACCTGTCTAATATGTGGAAGTTTCCTAAAATACAACATGTATAAACTACATCCAATAATAACAGTTAAAATAGCGGTTAAAATAATGTATGGTAGCAGTTTTATTGCACTTAAAATGTGTTCTGTAAGTAGTGGTGTATTAGAACCGAACGAACTATAAACCATTTCAACCTGAGGTAATAAAATGAGGTTAAAAATAAAAAGCATGATTAGTAGAAAAAACATCAAGAACATAGGATACTGCATTATTTTCATCATGTCTCTCCTATACTTATCTTTCTTATAAAGAAGTACACTTCCTTGTTGCAAAGCAAAAGAAATATCACCATGTTGCTCGGCATAAAATAGATAACTTAACATGTCCTGATGAAACTTTAACTGATGAAAAGAATCGTGTAGACTTTTCCCATCTTTTAATCCCTCAATCATGCGCTGCAATTGTACTTTCTTTTCTACAGGTAATTGAAACTGTAAAAATTCTAATGCTTGTAAAAGAGAGTAGCCTTTTTCTAATAATTCTCCTAAACGTTTCAACAATACTACTTGATCACTTAAACTCCAAGTTTTCTTAAACATAAACATCTTCTTCTAAAAAACCTAAAGCATATCCTTTTCGTATTGATGATTCTAAAGTCTCATGTTTGTAAGTAACACATTCTCCATCTGCTTCTTTAAGTGCTTGTTTTAACTCATATCCATATAGCAGCTCATAAATGCTTGCTTGCCTTACTTGCCTCATTGATTTACATAAAGTTGAGCACTTTCCTCTGCAAAACGGACACTTCAATTCGACAAGTCGCTGTGCAGCTACAGCCAATAAAGACTGTTCAATCTCTTGCCTCGTTATACCATAATCCATGAAACGAATGATTGCTCCTTTCGCATCATTCGTATGCAGCGTTGTCATTACTAAATGTCCTGTCAAACTTGCTCTTATAGCTATTTTTGCTGTTTCCTCATCCCGGATTTCACCGACTAAAATAATATCTGGATCATGACGTAAAATAGCCTTTAATCCTGTTTCATATGTGAGACCCGCTTTTTCATTTATTTGAATTTGTAATACATCGTCACTTCTTTTTTCAACCGGATCTTCAAGTGTAATGATGCGACGTGTTTTCTTTTTTCTAATTACTTCTAATAATGCATACATTGTCGTCGTCTTCCCAGATCCAGTCGGTCCAGTAAACACGAGTAGCCCCTGTGAATAGCGTAAAAACGAGAGTAGTTTTGCTGCCGTACTTGGAAATAACGAAAGATGTGATAAGGGCTGAACAGATGCTTGTAAATGAAGGCGAATAACGAGACTTTCTTGATATACTGTTGGAAGTGTTGAAAGGCGTAAATACACTTCTTGTCCATCAATTTGCAAATACAGCGAACCATTCTGTGGCTTCCGTTTCTCTCCTATGTCCATAGATGCTAAAAATTTGAAATGTGAGACAAGTTTTTCTCCAAACTCCTTTTCAATACACTGGCTCGTCATTAAATCTTTTCCTATACGTAGTTGCACCGCTACATCCTTCTGCCGGGGCACAATATGTAAATCTGACGCTTGTACCCTACACGCTTCTTTTAAAATTGTATTCGCGAAAATTTCAATCCCATTCATCACTTTTCCCTCCTCACTATGTATATAGCATGAAAACATTCGCAATAAAAATTTGGACTTTTGTATTTTCAATAGAGGAAAAAGGAAAAATATGTTTGTGAAATTATGAACAATTTCCGAATTATTGTCTGAAATTACCTATACTCATGTTTATCTGTATTATAATGTTATTATCTTGGATAAAGTGATAAAGGTGGAGATCCTCATGGAACAAGCTTTAAAAATTACAGGTGTATTATCTGACCCAACTCGTTATTACATTTATAAATATATTTCGCAAAAACATAGTTACGTAACGGTACAAGAAATTGCAGATGAGTTTGACATTCATCCAAACGTAGCGCGTTTACATTTATCTAAATTAGAAGATGTTCATATGCTAAAATCGGAAACGAAGAAAACTGGAAAAGGCGGACGACCGAGCAGATTGTATGTCTTATCTGAAGATGTTATCCAATTACAATTTCCATTCCGTGATTATCAATTGTTAGCAAGAATCGCATTTAATTCTTTACTTAGCCTTGGCGCTGCTGGTGAGAAAGCGCTATACGAAACAGGAAAACAATTCGGAGCTGAATTAATGCAACAACATATGCAACGTTTAAATGTGAGTGAAGATGCTTTAACAGTGGAACAAAAAGTTCAAATTGCAAAAGAAGCTTTCTCAACAGCTGGCTTATCACCTGCATTTGAATTAAGTGCAGATGGAACAAAAATTTTCTATGATGTACACAATTGTCCATTTAAAGAAGTTGCTGTTCATCATCCAACTGAAATTTGTAACATGCACGGAGATATGATGAAAGGAATTTTTGAAATCCTATTCCCTAACATGGAATTAACTCGAAATGATAGTCTATTAGATGGATGTAAATCTTGTAATTATAAATTAACAATTTAATTTCTCATATAAAAAGAAGCCAATAATAATTGGCTTCTTTTTATATGAATGAATATTTACAATAGTAAGAAAAATAAACTATAATGAGGTGAGGTTTACTTTTTTTAGAAAAGGAGGGAGATGGCATGGAGCGCATGTTTCGCGTTCTCGGCTTTTGGACTGGAATTTTCTCGGTTATGTTTTACGTAGGGGATATGCAACAGACCGCACTACTATTTTTAGGACAAACAGGTTTCTTCGTACTTTTAAGCTATTTAAAATTAACAGAGCGTATGTATATATACGTATTTGGGGCATATTTAACTGTTTTCTTCATAGGATTTACATACTACACGACGTTTTTACTTGTCCCTGGGGCTGGACATTAAAAGATGGCATTTTGCCATCTTTTTTTAATTCCGGAATTTCCTAGTTGACTTATAGGTTTTATTACCTTATATTCTATATAACAGATTGGAATTAGGGGGAATCAACATGAATACACTGCTTGTCGGAATTAACGTTGCAGTCATGCTCATTTTAGTTGGCGTATTATATTATATGCAACGTAAGCATGTATCTTTTAATAAACGTGTATTTACTGCTTTAGGAGTCGGAATTATATTCGGTCTTATATTACAATTTATTTATGAACCAACTTCTAAAATAATTATTGAATCAAATACTTGGTTTGGCTTAATCGGTAACGGTTATGTGAAATTACTTCAAATGATCGTTATGCCACTTATTTTAGTATCTATTATTTCAGCCTTTACAAAATTACAGTTAACGAAAAACCTTGGTAAAATCAGTGGTCTTATTATCGGAATTTTAATTCTTACTACAGGAATCGCTGCAGCTGTCGGTATCGCTGCAAGTGCAGGATTTGATGTATCTGCAGCAGGCTTGCAACAAGGTGATGCAGAATCTGCTCGTCTGAAACTAGTTGAAGAAAGATTTACTTCTATTGAAAAGACAACAATTCCAGATAAATTATTAGAGCTATTGCCTACAAATCCGTTTCTTGATTTAACAGGCGCTCGTCCAACATCAACAATTTCTGTCGTAATATTTGCAGCCTTTATCGGCATTGCCTTTATAGGTGTAAAACGAAAATATCCAGAACAAGCAGAACTATTTAAGAAAATGCTTGATGCTGTATATGCAATCGTAATGCGTATGGTAACATTAATTTTACGCCTTACTCCATACGGCGTATTAGCTCTTATGGCAAAAACAGTTGCTGGTAGCGATATAAATGCTATTTTAAAACTTGGTAACTTCGTGTTAGCCTCTTACGTAGCACTTATCGTAATGTTTATCATTCACTTATTATTAATTGCATTGTCTGGTTTAAATCCAATTCAATATTTGAAAAAAGTGTTCCCTGTACTAACTTTTGCATTCACATCTCGCTCTAGTGCTGGTGCGATGCCATTAAATATTGAAGCTCAAAAAGAAAAGCTTGGTATTTCCGAAGGAATTGCAAACTTCGCAGCTTCATTTGGGGTATCTATCGGACAAAACGGTTGCGCAGGTATTTATCCAGCAATGCTTGCAATGATGGTCGCTCCAACTGTAGGAATTGATCCATTACAACCACAATTTATTTTAACTTTAATCGCTGTTATCGCTATTAGCTCATTCGGTGTTGCCGGAGTTGGTGGCGGCGCAACATTCGCAGCTTTAATCGTACTATCTACAATGAACTTACCAATCGGTATTGTTGCTCTAGTTATCTCGGTTGAGCCATTAATCGATATGGGGCGTACAGCTCTTAACGTAAGTGGTTCTATGACAGCAGGTCTTATTTCAAGTAAATGGCTTGGTGAATTAGATCAAGATACGTACAATCAAGATGATACAAAAACTGGTGAAATTGCTTCATAATGAAAAAAAGACGCTAACATACAATTGTTAGCGTCTTTTTTATTCCGTTCCCTCTTTATAGATTTTATCTTGAGAATTCTTACTCCAAGTATTCTTCTAGTTGCTCTTTTAACTCCTCCTCAATCTCATAACAAGATTCATCAACAAGTTCCCCTACTTTCTTACTCCCAAAAATGTTTGATTGAATTGACATTCCTAAAAAGATTCTTTCGCATTTCCAAATTGGAATATAGTGAAATTCAATCATCTCTTTTTCTTCATCTAATATAGCTATGGCAACTGATGAATAATAACCCACCTCAAAGGGATTCTCTTTTTCTCTTGCAAATCCCATATCTAATTGCATGTGTTTTTCTATGTATAAATGCGCATACTCTTTATGCAGTTTAAGTGATATTCGCTCTATTTCCTTCTCCATACATTGAATGTTCTCTTTTAACTCCAACGTAAACTCCTGTTCTTTATATTTCATTTTCGCCTCCTGAAACATAGAAAAAGAGAATATGATAACATATCCTCTTTCCTCAAATATATTTCATTATCTCACAGCCCGTCCTTTTCACAAATAACCATTTTGTTCGCACCATTTATGAAATTGTCCTACGTCTACTCCAACTAACACGATATCCTTTAGCTCTACATCAATGATTTGTTCTCCAATTACAATAGCAAACTGCGATGCTAATTTTGTCTCGTTTTTCTTTACAATTCCAATTCGGTTCCGATGCGGTCCATCTTTTATATATGCTTTTTGTCCTACAATATCAAAGTTCAAAATTCTCACCTCTTTTACTGCGCTCAAATTGGAAATACGATCTCCACCTCGGAAAATTTCCTTTCATTGCACTATTTCTCTATATATATGACGAAACAATAAAAGAGTCCTTCCTTCTTTACAATTATTTTTTCTTTGTTTCATTTTTGTGATTGAAACGTAAAGTTTATAATAAAATACACTTGGAAGCGCTTTCTATGTAATTTTTTATGTTATAATATATAAGTAGAACTTCGTAAAGAGGGTTAAAAAATGAATACAAAAATGATTAAAAAAGTAATTGAAGCATTAAAAGTATATGGCTTTCAGGATGTATCATTCTGTGACAAAACGAAGCAATTTTTATTTCATAACGAAACCGATATTATGAGCGGCTATGCAGAAATAACATATAGTAGTCAATTTGAAAAATTCAACGTACAAATTCATCCAATTGAAACGCATCACCAAGCAGAGTTACAAGAGATTGAAAGACATATACAAGCTTGTATAAGAAAAGTGGAATATTTAAACGCACTTCTTACCGGGCAGACAAAACTAGATGATAAAATTATTATTATGTAAAAAAAGAACGTGATCCAATCACGTTCTTTTTTCATTATACGTTCATCTTTTCCTTTAGTTGTAATCCTGTAACAGATTCTAATACATCCATCGATTCTCCAAATGTCATATCAAAAATTGTCTTGTCCTCTATGTATGGAAACTGTCTGAAACGCTTTTCTAACACCTTCACAGCATCTGATGTAAAGTTTGCACTATCAATGCCAAATTCTGTTTCAAGAAGAACGATCCAATCTAGCACATGAAAACCTAATCCATTGACGAATGAAATAAGTTTTTCTTCTGGGTTTGAAGATAAGAATACTTGGCGTTCTATCTCACTAAAAAGTTCTTCTCCTAAGATTTCAGCTAACTCATCATCATGTTCACGTTCAACAAGTTCTTCGTAGCCGTAATCATCCACAAGCTCTTCTACTTCTTCACTATCCTGACAAAGCAATTGACTAAGAAGTGCCTCTTTCTTAAATTCACTATTTTGTACGACTTCTAAAAAGCTCGTTTCCCATCCATTTTCTAATTTCATATTATGTACTCCTTTATATACGTTTCTTATCATCACTGTACCCAAAAGATCACTTTTATAACCTTTTAGGTAGTTACTATTATTTCACATGATTCATAACAAAAGATGCAAACTCAGCTACATCTCCTTCAAAAATATTTATTTCTGGCAAGTGATAGAACGTTGTTTGAAGCGGGTTTCCTGCATGATATACATATATCGTTTTCTCTAGTGCAATCGCCATTCCAAACTCTGTATGGCTCCCGTTTCCGCCATCTAATATAAGTAAAAATACATCCGCTTCTTTTACAGCATTTCGTTCTGCCTGACCAATTTCTCTTAATTGTTCTTCATTCGCTGCTCTTTCATTTTTGGTCCAATCATATGTATGGTGCCATCCTGCATGTTTCAGTTCATTTGCTACGGAATGTACAAGATGTTTATTTTGGAAACCTGAGGCGATATAAAAATTCATTTATATACACTCCTTCATTGTGTATGGGGAAACTCCTTTTTAGCGTTATTTGTTATAGCTATAATAAAGAACAATTTCAAAAAAAATCCCCATCTTTAAAACTTATTTGCGTTTAAATGATGGGATGCTTCATGGTCTTCTTTTATTTTTTGTTTTTTATAACTTTCATCAGCTAACATTTCTAGTTCAGCTGTTATCTCTGACTTTTCAAGCTCTCTTTCTTGCGAAAATTTCCTTGAAATATAAACAATAACACTACCAACGTACAACACAAAGCATATAATAAGTGCAGTATTTTCATAGAGACTTAGCTCCAACACAGTCACTCCTAATCCATTCGTATTTTCACGCCTCATTAATTGGAATTTCCCTATTAACCCATTTGTTATCCCGCTATTTGAGGGCAGTAAAACTACCTCCTCAAAATTTAGTAACAGTAAAGAAGTTAGATGTGGGATGAACCCAACTGATTAAAGTTTCACTTTATTGTAACATAAAAATATCAATTCTTGGAATCTTTCACCCTACTAAAAGAGGCATGATTGTTTCATCATGCCTCTGAAATATTTTGAATGATTGTTTTAATTGCTTCTTTTCCATTATATTTTTTTAGTGCTGTTTTATACTTCTCATTATTTTGATTCAATTCTTCGACATACTTTATAAGAGATTTTACAGTTACATCTTCTTCATATAATACGGAGGCATACCCTTGCCTTTCAAAGGACTCTGCATTTAATATTTGATCTCCACGGCTTGCAAATTTCGATAATGGAATTAAAACCATCGGCTTTTGTAATGTTAAAAATTCAAAAATTGCGTTGGAGCCCGCGCGTGAAATAACAAAATCTGTTACCGCTAATATATCTGGCAGTTCTCCATGTACATATTCAAATTGTCTATATCCTTCTTTATTTTGTAAACTTTCATCAAGGTTACCTTTTCCGCAAAGGTGAACAATTTGATATTTTTTAAGAAGCTCTGGTAATGCTTCTCGAGCCGTATCATTAATTTTTTTCGCGCCCAAGCTGCCTCCCATAATCGTAATAACTGGCTTTTTACGTGAAAAACCTAAAAACGCTAAACCTTTTTCACGATTTCCCTTCAGCACTTCTTCACGTACAGGAGATCCCGTATATATTACTTTTTCTTTCGGTAAATGTTTCGCTGCTTCTTCAAATGTAACAAATATTTTCGAAGCAAAACGAAGCGCAATTTTATTTGCTAGTCCTGGTGTCATATCAGATTCATGTAATAAAACTGGTACTCTATTTAGCCATCCTCCAATTACGACTGGTACAGATACGAAACCGCCTTTTGAAAAAATTACATCTGGTTTTAGTTTTCGAATCCTTACATACGCATCCATAACACCCTTCATTACAAGAAAAGGATCTTTTATATTTTTCAAATCAAAATAACGACGTAGCTTTCCACTCGAAATACTATAGTAGGGAATGCCTTCCTTTTCTATAATCGTTTTCTCAATACCTTGATGAGAACCAATATAAGAGATATCCCAGTTGTCTTCCTGTAAATATGGGATAATGGCTAAATTAGGTGTTACATGTCCTGCCGAACCGCCACCTGTAAAGACTATTTTCTTCATACGTCTCCCCCTTCTAGACTATAATACACTAAAATATCTTGCCTCAGGGTGAGAAAATACCATAGCCGTTACGGACGCTTCTGGCTCCATCATGAATCCTTCTGTTAATGAAATACCTATTTCCTCTGGATGAATTAAGCGAAATAGCTTTTCTTGATCTGCAAGTTCTGGACACGCCGGATAACCAAATGACACTCGTATTCCTCTATATTTCGTACGGAAACGTTCTTCCATCGTCAGTTCAGGTGAGTCCGGAATGCCCCAGCGGTCACGAATGAGCATATGTGTTTTTTCAGCAAGTCCTTCCGCTAATTCAAGCGCTAACGATTGAATGGCATGACTACGTAAGTAATCACCTTTCGCCTTCCACTCTTCAGCAATGTCCCGAACTCCTTCCCCAACCGTAACAGATAAGAAAGCAACATAGTCCATCTCATCTCCTATTGGGCGCAAATAATCACCTAAAGTACGATAGGGAGCCTTTCCTTGTCTAGGGAATGTGAAACGCTCTATAACACGCGTATGATCTTCTGGATCATATATTACAATGTTTTGTCCGTCGCTTTGCGCTGGGAAAAATTGATACACTGCTTTCGGCTTTAACCAAGATTGTCCTTCCTGCAATAATTCATCTATTAAATCATTTAATTCATGTGCTCTCTTATCTCCCTCTTTCAAAAGCTTCTTCACATTTCCTTTTAATCCAAGGTGATGCCCAAGTAGCATTTGTCTATTTAAAAATGGAGCGAGATGAAGGGCCGGAATATCGCGTAATACAATTCGTTTTGTTGAATCAGGCACGATAACTTCAGCCTTCGGTAATGGCTCAATTACTGCTGGAATTTCTACTTTCTTCTCCTCTTTTTTTACGATATGAAGATGACGTTCTTTTTTATCCTGTTTCATCTTCTCACGCTCTTCTTCTTTTTGAAGCTTATTAATAATATCGAGCCCCGTCATCGCATCACTCGCATAACAAACGAGCCCTTTATATGATGGTGAAATCCGATTATCTGTAAACTTTCTCGTTAACGCTGCACCACCTACAACAATGGGAACATCAATATTTGCTGCTTTTAAATCTTCAGCAGTCGTTACCATTTGTTGCGCTGATTTTACTAATAAACCGGAAAGGCCTATAATATCCGGCTTCTTTTCTTGTACTTCTTGAACAATTCGATCCGAACGTACATTAATTCCTAAATTAATAATCTCATATCCGTTATTTGCTAAAATAATTTCAACGAGATTTTTCCCAATATCATGCACGTCACCTTTTACAGTTGCTAATAATACTTTCCCTTTTTTCGCACTATCACTAGATTCCATATGTGGCTCTAAATAGCTTACAGCAGCTTTCATACTTTCAGCACTTTGCAATACTTCAGCAACAATAAGTTCATTATTATTAAATAGTCGTCCTACCTCATCCATCCCTGTCATAAGCGGACCGTTAATAATATCAAGAGGTTTTCTTCCTTCTTCAAGCGCAAGACTTAAATCCTCGTGTAATCCTTGTTTCGTACCTTCTACAATATAATTTGCTAGTCTTTCATCAAGCGTTAACGTTTCTTGCACAACGATATCTTTCTTTTTAGCAACTCGGTAAAAGTTTGTAAATTCTTCTAACGTCTCTTTCGTCGTTTCAAACAGTAGTGCATCTGCAAGGCGTTTTTCTTCCTCTGGAATCGACGCATAGCGTTCTAATTTTTCCGTATTCACAATCGCGTAATCTAACCCTGCTTTCGTAGCATGATATAAAAAGACTGAATTTAATACCTCACGTCCAGCCGGTGGTAAACCAAATGATATGTTACTTACCCCTAAAATCGTTAAACACTCTGGTAACGCTTCTTTAATAAGGCGAATTCCTTCTATAGTCGCTGCTGCTGAACCAATATATTCTTCATCACCTGTCCCTACCGGAAACACAAGTGCATCAAAAATAATATCTGACGGGCGTATCCCATACTTCTTTGTAAGTAATTCATAGCTTCTTTTCGCAATTTCTATCTTTCGCTCCGCACTAACCGCCATACCGTCTTCATCAATTGTTCCTACAACTATAGCAGCACCATACTTCTGAAGAAGCGGTGTCACTTTTTTAAATCGTTCTTCTCCATCTTCTAAATTAATTGAATTAATAACAGCTTTTCCTTGAATATAAGTAAGAGCTCGCTCCATCACATTTTCATCTGTTGAATCAATCATAATCGGTACTTTTAAAACTTTCGTAACTTCTGCTAAGAAGTTTTCCATATCTTCTATTTCATCGCGATCAGGATCTGCCATACAAATATCAATAATATGAGCATTTTTCTTCACTTGCGCTCTTGCCACTTCAGCAGCCTCTTCAAATTTCCCTTCTGCTACTAATCGTTTAAATTTACGTGACCCAATAACATTCGTTCTTTCACCTACAAATAACGGTCTCATAGACTCATCATATTGCAGTGCTTCTAATCCACTAATTCCATGTCCTTCTCTCTCATGATGGTCACGAGGCTTAAGAGATGCTAGCGCGGATTTCATTGCTTTTATATGTTCTGGTGTCGTGCCACAACAACCACCAATAATATTAACCCACCCTTCTTCAGCAAATCGCTTCACCTTTTCAGCAAGAGAAGATGGAGATTCATGGTAATGTCCATCTTCATCAGGAAGACCTGCATTTGGATAACAAGAAATGTAACACTCCGATAAATCAGATAGTGAACGAATATGGTCCCTCATAAACTCCGGACCAGTCGCACAGTTTAACCCAACAGATAATGGTTTCATATGTTCTACTGATAAATAAAAAGCTTCAATTGTTTGCCCAGCCAGAGTCGTTCCCATTGGCTCAATCGTACCTGAAATCATAATAGGAACCGTTTTTTTCAGTTCTTCAAAAGCAGCTTGAATTCCAATATAAGCTGCTTTCACGTTACGCATATCTTGACTCGTCTCAACGAGTAATACATCAACTTCTCCTTTTAATAATCCTCGTGCCTGCCTTGTATAAGCCTCAATCAATTCTTCAAAAGTCACACCACCAGTAACACTAATTGCTTTCGTTGTTGGTCCCATCGCTCCCGCAACATATACTTCATTCCCGCTTTCTTTAACAGCTTGCTTCGCCAAAAGTGCTGCCTTTTCATTTAGTTCTTCATCTAAATGAGACAGCTCATAATCACTTAGTACAATATTCGTTGCCCCAAATGTATTTGTTTCAATAATATCCGCTCCAGCTTCAATATAAGCTTTATGAATCTTTAAAATAACGTCTGGTCTTGTTTCCACTAAATATTCATTACAGCCCTCGTACTCTTCTCCTCCGAAATCTTCAGCAGTTAAATCCTCTTGCTGAATCATTGTCCCCATTGCACCATCTAATATTAAAATGCTATTTTTCAATTTTTCTTCTATACACTTCATCAATTAATACCTTCTTTCACTTCTTGCTTTTCTCTTACATATTTAACAAGATGTTCTGTAATTTCATACTTTAAAAATGGTGTAATAAGATAAATACCATTAAAATATTTCATCGCTGCGTCGACCAATTCTTGTGAAATGCGAATCCCTTCCTCAATTGCTGCCTCTTTCGTTTCATGTCCATCCATTCTCTCTCTTATTTCTTCAGGAAGAGTAATACCCGGCACCTCAAAATGAAGAAAATCTGCATTCCGCTTACTTACTAACGGCATAATTCCAATAAAAATAGGTTGTTCCAAATGCTTTGTCGCTTCATACACTTCTTCAATTAACTTGATATCGTAAATTGGCTGAGTTAAAAAATACTCCGCTCCAGCATCTATTTTTCGTTCCATTCGCTTAACTGCTGCTTTTAAGTGCCTCACGTGAGGATTAAATGCGCCGCCTACAGAAAACCTTGTCGCCGGTCCAATTGATTTCCCTAAAATTGAACGTCCATCGTTCATTTCTTTAATCATTTTAATAAGCTCAATAGAGGATAAATCATATACAGAAGTGGCACCGGGAAAATCACCAACGCGCGCTGGATCACCAGTTAAAGCTAACACTTCTTCCATCCCTAACGCCGATAAACCTAACAAATGAGATTGTAGTCCAATGACGTTATGATCTCTACACGTTAAATGCGTCAATACTGGGATATCATGCTTCGTTAATAACGCACCCATCGCCATATTAGAGACACGAGGCGATGCTAATGAATTATCTGCTAGAGTAATAGCATCTGCTCCCGCTCTTTTTAACGCTCTTGCTCCTTCAAAAAAACGCTGTGTATCTAACGTTTTCGGTGGATCTAATTCCACTACAACTGTCGTTTGTTTTTTTGCTTTCTCTGCTAGAGTGACGTGAGCCTTCGAACGTTTCTCATGCGTATGAACGACTTTTGGCCTTTGAATCGTTTCTTTTTCTATTACAGGGGTAATATTCGCAACAGCGCGCTTCATACTTTGAATATGTTCTGGAGTCGTACCACAACAGCCACCCAATAACCGAATACCTTGCTCAATAAATTTCGGTGTCATTGCTTCAAAATAAGCTGGACTTCCCTCATATACGTAACGTCCCTCTACATAATTCGGGAGACCTGCATTTGGGTATGCTGATAAATAGCCATTTTGCGGAATCGATATCATTTTGAAAGCTTCCGTCATATGAAGCGGCCCCAGTTGACAATTCAATCCAACAACATTTGCACCGTAATCTATAAACTGCTTTAATATTTCATTGACATCATTTCCATTTTGAGTCGTACCTGCTTCATGTAACGCTAATTGCGCAACAATCGGAATATTCGTTTGCTTACGCAACACTTTAACAGCATGAAGTAATTCAAATTCATCATAAAAAGTTTCTAATAGTAATCCATCAACCTGTTCTTCTAGTAAAGCCCCCGCCTGTTCAAGTAACATAAACTCCCTTTCCATATCAGTCGTTGTAACAGCTCCGATATGTTTCATACCACCAATTGTTCCTAAAATTGCATTTTTATCTGTCACAGATGCTTTCGCCAATTTCACTGCCGCTCTATTAATTTTTGTAACTTGATTTTCTAAACCATACATACGTAATTTCGCCTCATTTGCTCCATACGTATTCGTTTGAATTACATCTGCTCCAGCAGCTACATATTGTTTATGAATGGATATAATTAGATCTGGATCAGATACGTTCAATTCTTCAAAGCTACTTTGCAAACCATGTGAATGCAATAACGTTCCAACCGCACCATCACCTATTACAATTCCTTTTGATAATAAATCTAGTAATTTCACGAATCTCCCTCATTTCTATCAATATAAAAACCCCCTCTTCACTTTGAAGAGGGGGACATAATTGTTCCTCCTCTTATTATGCAAAACATTCGTTTTGCAGGTATTAGCACCGTTTCAAACATTTCGTTTGAAGGTTGCCGGGTTTCACAGGGCCTTTCCCTCCACCGCTCTCAATAAGAGTTGTCTTTATTATTTTATTTATGTAGCTAAAAGGAAATGCGTTCCCCTTTTAACAATGTTTGTTAATTTTTTAATAAATTTAGCATGCACAAAATTAAAAGTCAATGACACTTGCGGAAAAATAAAAATTATTTAAAATAAAGTTGCAATTCAATTATCTTTTATTGTAAAGTTAAAAACATAATAAAAATTTCATACGAACATTCTTATCTAGAGAGGTAGAGGGACTGGCCCTGTGACGCCTCAGCAACCATTAACATTTTGTTAATAAGGTGCTAATTCCAGCAAATTGTGAAAGATTTGACAGATGAGAAGAAGACTCTATTCAAACCGAAAGCCTTCTTCTTAGAAGGCTTTTTTTATTTTATATTCACTTAATGTTTCAATTTAAAAAGGAGGAATTTTCACATGTCAACAATCGAAACAAAACTAGCACAAATCGGAAATCGTAGTGAAACTACAACTGGAACGGTTAATCCACCAGTTTATTTCTCAACCGCTTATCGCCACGAAGGAATTGGTAAATCTACTGGCTTTGACTATTCACGAACTGGCAATCCAACTCGCGGTCTTTTAGAACAGGCGATCGCAGACTTAGAATATGGCGAAAAAGGTTATGCCTGTAGTTCAGGGATGGCGGCTATTCTCCTCGTCCTTTCTCTATTCCGCTCTGGAGACGAACTTATTGTATCTGAAGATTTATACGGGGGAACGTATCGATTATTTTCTGAGCATGAAAAAAAGTGGAATGTTCGATGTAGATACGTAAATACACAGTCTATTAAACAAATTGAGCAAGCTATCACAACTGAAACGAAGGCTATTTTCATAGAAACTCCAACTAATCCATTAATGCAAGTTACTGATATTGCTGCTGTCGCAACTGTAGCGAAAAGGCACGGACTACTTCTTATTGTAGACAACACATTCTACACACCTTATATACAGCAACCATTAACAGAAGGTGCTGACATTGTACTTCATAGCGCAACGAAATATTTAGGGGGACATAACGATGTACTAAGCGGGCTTGTCGTTGCAAAAGGAAAGGAACTTTGCGAGGAAATCGCTCATTATCATAATGCATCAGGTGCAGTTTTAAGCCCATTTGACTCATGGTTATTAATTCGCGGTATGAAAACGTTAGCGCTTCGCATGAGACAACATGAAGAAAATGCGAAAGCAGTTGTTGCGTATTTAAATGATGAAGACGGGGTGACAGATGTATTTTATCCAGGAAGAGGCGGCATGATTTCATTCCGCCTTAAAGATGAAGCTTGGATTAATCCATTCTTACAATCTTTATCCTTAATTACATTTGCCGAAAGTCTTGGTGGTGTAGAAAGTTTAATGACTTATCCAGCAACGCAAACACATGCTGATATTCCTGAAGAAATTAGAACAGCAAACGGCGTATGCAATCGTCTTCTTCGATTCTCAGTTGGCATTGAAAATAGTAACGATTTAATTCAAGACTTAAAGCAAGCCATTAAACTCGTAAAAGAAGGTGTAAGAATATGAGCTATTCTATAGATACACTCTTACTACACAACCAATATAAACATGACTCGCAAACAGGCGCTGTGAACGTTCCTATTTATAACACATCAACTTTTCACCAGTTTGATGTAGATACGTTCGGAAAATATGACTATAGCAGGTCAGGAAATCCAACTCGTGAAGCTCTTGAAGATATCATTGCTTTATTAGAAGGCGGAACAAAAGGATTCGCCTTTGCATCAGGCATTGCAGCGATTTCCACTGCATTCCTCCTTCTTTCACAAGGTGATCACGTACTCATTTCAGAAGATGTGTACGGAGGCACTTACCGAGTGATAACTGAGGTACTCTCCCGTTACGGTGTTTCACATACATTTGTTGATATGACCAATTTAGAAGAAATAAAACAAAACATGAAACCAAATACAAAGCTCTTTTATGTAGAAACACCTTCTAACCCACTTTTAAAAGTGACAGATATTCGCGAGGTTTCTAAACTCGCAAAATCTATTGGCGCTCTTACTTTTGTTGATAATACATTTTTGACACCACTATTCCAAAAACCACTTGAACTTGGAGCTGATGTCGTTCTTCATAGTGCTACAAAATTTATTGCTGGTCATAGTGATGTTACTGCCGGATTAGCAGTAGTAAAAGATGCAGAACTCGCTCAAAAGCTTGGATTTTTACAAAATGCATTCGGTGCTATTTTAGGACCTCAAGATTGTTCTCTCGTACTTCGCGGTCTAAAAACATTGCACGTACGCCTCGAGCATTCAGCTAAAAATGCCAATAAAATCGCACATTATTTACAAGAGCACGCTAAAGTACAAAATGTCTATTATCCGGGATTACAAACACATCTCGGATTTGATATTCAACAATCTCAAGCAACATCAGCTGGAGCGGTCTTATCGTTTACTTTGCAGTCAGAAGATGCACTCCGCCAATTTTTATCAAAAGTAAAATTACCTGTTTTTGCAGTTAGTTTAGGAGCTGTAGAGTCAATTCTTTCTTATCCAGCAAAAATGTCACATGCAGCACTGTCGCAAGAAGCTCGTGATGAAAGAGGAATCTCTAATTCATTACTTCGGTTATCAGTCGGTCTTGAAAATGTTAACGATTTAATATCCGATTTTGAAAATGCCCTTTCTTATGTAGAAGAACCTGTAAATGCATAGAGAAAAAGAAGATATGAGATTAGGTTTTCATATCTTCTTTTTCTGCGTTTTAGTTATATTCATTTGAATTTCTTCTTTTCTTATAGTCCATAAAAAAATAAAAGTATATCATCTATTTCTAAATAATGGATTAATTGATATATTAAGAAATAAAAAGGGGTGAAAATAATGGATATTTGTTCAGATATTTTAATCGTTATCGATTTACAAAATGGCGTATGTTATAGCGAGGAGCATTTATTTGATTTACAGAACTTACTAACAAAAGTAAATAAAAGAATTTATTCATACAGAAAATTAAATAAACCAATCCTTTTTGTTCAACATTGTGATGATGATTTAGTACCCGAGAAAGAACTTTGGGCTATTCATACCGATCTAGATGTTCAAGAACAAGATTTTTTTGTAAGAAAAACACATGCAAATTCATTTTATAAAACAAACTTAAAAGAAATTTTAGATCAATTATCTGTAAATTGCATTGAATTTTGTGGCGCCCAAACAGAGTACTGTATGGATGCTACGATTAAGTTTGCCCACGGACTAGGATACGAAAACTTTATGGTACAGAAAACAACCTCTACGTTGAATAATCCTTTTATGTCCGCAAAAGAGACAATTGATTTTTATGAGAACATATGGAATCACAGGTTTTTAACGTTGCTAAAAGGTGAATTTTAGAATAAATGACTAATGACTTGATCATCCTAAGATTTATCAGCCGTAAGCAAATATT
>NZ_JBNLYC010000084.1:0-19305 GCF_050172015.1 Bacillus sp. GMa5/1
GTATGGATGTTAACCTTTTTAGAGAAAGATATCCCAGCTAATTTAGTTTGGAAGATTGAAAGAATAGATTGAAAATAGATGAGAAGTGGAGTGCATATGATGGAGACACAAATCGTTATTGGAGTACCTGGTTTATGGAAAGATAGAACAGAATTAATACAAGAAGTTGTGAGTAAAAGTAACTATATATTAGCGGGAAATGTTATGCACCATAAGGAGAAAGAGATTGGCTTTGAAATTGATATATATGAACAAGAGGATCCATTTTATAATCCGTGTGGGGTATGGAAGTTAGAGAGTGCTTCGGCAAAGAAATCTATCTTTCAAAAATTGGGGAGTGTGCTAAAAGGGTGGAAAAATACATAAAAGAACAGAAGAGTATATGTGATAAATATAAAGCGGAGTATGTAGAATCTCCGAATGATTTGAAATTAGGAATAGCGCAAAATGTGAAAGATGGTATCGCTCCGATTAATGGGTTACGAATGCCTATAGAAAATGGAACGACAGGTTGGTACATTTGGGCTGGTGAAGAAATGGGGACAGAAGAAGATTTCTTTCTTCCTTTACACGTTCAACATATTGATGAATGGGCACCTGAAATAAAGAAGTATTTAGGGTTACCACCTGGTTGGAGATTTTTAATTGCTGGAGATTACGAGGACGTGTGGTATGATCCGAATTTGTTTGATGAAGATTTAGAAGAGGATGCAGATGAATGGGAAGAAAATATGCTACAAGAGTATGGATGGTACATGCATAGCATATTAGCAGAAGATATTGATGGCATCCATGCTAATTATCATACGCATGGTCTAAGAGATAACTTTAATCATCAAGATTTACAAATAGCATTAAATATGGATCCTGAAGTCGCGCATAGTGTTTTTTGTACCATAATAGAAGAAATAAAGAGCGGAAAAAAGTTTGAACAAGGGATTGAGTATACGAATATTATTGAAGGATATCCCATTATTATGAAGTCTTTCGTAGAGATGGATCGAGAAGTTTTGAGGGTTTTATTACCTGATGAAAGAGGGATTCTTCCTACGAGGCCAGAGTGTGATGAATGTTATAAGACTCAATTGGATAGTATTGAGGAAATTTGATAAAAAATAGCTTGAAACCATTCAAGCTATTTTTGAATTATTACATATGCTGTAAAGTAGGTTTTCGATTTGTAGTAATATCTGCTACTGAATAACGTTTCGTTTTATTAGTGCCAGTTAGCCCATTTCGTATTTAGCATATTTTTTTCTTCTTCTGAAATTATATTGTCTTTATACCAGGGTAAATGTTTACAGGTGAAATTATCAGCTACCCTTACGGCATTATAAAAACCGTTACTAATAAATTTTTTATTGTAAACAGCAAAAGTTGTATCAATTCCAGCGTTGAAAACTTTAGGGTTATTGTATTTAGTTATAGGAAAAAGCCAATACTGCATTTCCCATTCTGTTACTGTACATTTTTCATTTGACATGAGCTCTCTGTTGAAATTAGAAGTAGGTATAATGTCTAAAGCAAGGCCGGCTTTAAAGAGTGAAAGCTCGATTGTTAACTGCTTTAAATACTCTAAAAAGTTATCTGGCATTTTTTCATTAAAAGATAAATCAGGATCAGTTACAGCAAAAAAATCTGGAAGTAAATCGAAAATATAAGGAACGGCAAAAAAACGTGGTCCATAGTTGGCATTATTTTTCACTAAATTATATTTAGTTGATATTTGCTCATAAAAAGCAAGCAAAGCGGGAGCGGTTGAATTATTGTCCCAAATCCATATATCTTCACTTTTTATCTTTTTGTTTTCTAATTGTTTTAACATATTTTTCACATAAGTAAGGTTATTGAAGGCTATTACTATTATAGGAATGTTTGAATTATATTTTAAGTTTTCTATATTAGAGAGACTTAGTTCGTTCTTACATTCGAACACGATTTATAACACCTCCGAGCAAAAATAAAACACACTGCATTAGAAGCAACAATATTCCAATATATGCGTAAGTAAGAGAAATGGAATCGGTGTACGGCCTATATATGATGGAAGTAGGAAAAGCATTTTTGTTAAGATAGATTGAGTATACGAATAGTGATGAAAGAGGAATTTTTCTAGCTACATGAGAGCACGGTAAACGTTAGATAATATTAATGAAAAGGTGATACATGTGCAAAAAGAGATTTTAAGGTTATTAGATAAAAAGCAAAGTAACTATGAATTTCCTGCCTTTGATAATGAATATATGGATATTTCACAAGTGAAATTCTCTCTTTTCTTTAAAGATGCTAAGGATTGGCTAATGGTGTTTCAAATTGTGGGTGTAGGTTCATTAGGTGTATGTAATGATATTCAAGTATATGGCGATAGAATTACTCATTCAATGGGTGATGATTGCATTTTACAATTAAATAATGGCGATTATGAGTTGTTTGATGATGAAGGTGAATTTATACCGAATATTTATAACGGCAGTTTAAAAATTCGCGAGCATCATTTTGAATATGAATTTACAGAAGAGGATTATATAAATAATGGAATAGAAGTACAAACGACAGAGCATTATCCAACATACTTTATGCGTATGCTTGCTACTAATGAGGAAGCTCAAAAATTATTGTGGTGGGATAAAGGAGAAATTTTAGAAGAGTTCGGTTTAGAAGGCGACTGGGAAGTAGCGTATGAAACGGAAGAATGGAAACATGTTGAAGACGAAAAAGTAAGTGAAAATGAATTCTTCCAATCAGTAGCCGCTGCAATAGAGAAGAAAGATCCAAGTGTTATTGTGAATGAAAATGCTAATACGCATTGGAGAAATTGGGTAGAGTTTGATTGTGACTGAAAAGGATAGGAGAAAGAATGACAAATGAAAAGAAGAAGAAAATCCGGAGAAAAAGTACAAATGCATCGTTTTGCACTACCTCTATGCTACGGAAGTGAAGCACCATATTATTATTACGAGGTAGCGCCCCATGAAAGAGAGGAACGCTTCCATTTAACATCAGATCTTTGTGTAATGGATGGTGAACATTATTTTATTAGAGGATGTTTAGAGATTCCTATAATTGACTACCACGAAAATTTCATATGGACTGTGTGGGTATCACTTAGTAAAGAAAGTTATGATGAAGTATTAGAAAAGTGGGATGAGAGAGGCCGAGAAAATAGTGATCCTTATTTTGGTTGGTTATCTGTAGAAATACCAGTTTATCCAGAAACATTAAATTTAAAAACAAATGTACATATAAGAGAAGTTGGAATGGCACCGTATGTTGAATTAGAGCCAACCGAGCATCCTTTAGCGATCGAACAAAGAAATGGAATTACTTTAGAGAGAGTTAAAGAAATAGAGGAAATGATCCAACAATATAACTAGATTAGAAGAGAAAAAACGAGTGCTAGCACTCGTTTTTTTATTACACAACCGCAGGATTATAAATCATCGTAAAGTGTCCTGGTAATAATTCAATGTGACAAGGTGTATGAAGCGAGCTTTCTCCATCTGTATCTACTTCTTTTTCTTCTTTCGTTTCAATATGAATGGATTTCGCTTTTACGTGGAAGATGTCATTTTCATTTGAGTCTTCAAATAGTTTCTTTCCGATGTAATCTTTAAATGCTTGAATACCTGTTGATTTGACTACGAAAATATCAAGTGTTCCGTCATCACATTTTACGTTCGGAATAAAGGATGGAATACCACCAAGATATTCACCATTTCCAACCATGACAAGGACAGCTTCGTCTTCATATACTTGTCCGTCATAAGTAATTTTTACTGGGAATGTTTCAGCATTTTTTACAGTTCGAATTGTGCTTAAATAGTAACCGATTTTACCAAGCTTTGCTTTTTCTTCTGCATCGATATTGTTTGATACTTCAGATACGAGTCCAATGCCCCAGAAGTTTAAGAAATGTTGTTCATTTGCTTTTGCAACGTCAACTGGTTTTATATGTTCTTTTGTAATAAGTTTTGCCGCTTCTGCAATGTTTTGCGGAACACCAAGTGTGCGAGAGAAGTCGTTGCAAGTTCCACCTGGAATGATTGCAAGTGTAGGTCTAGTTTCGAGAGGTGCTAAGCCATTTGTGCATTCAAATACTGTTCCATCACCACCAAAGACGATAATTAAATCTACTTTACTAGCAAACTCTTGGCAATATTTTGTTGCATCACCTTGTTTTTTCGTATGAAGGATATGTAGATCAGGAAAAGCTGCGGCAAGAGGTGGTACGATTTTCGTTAAATTTGTATGTAAGTCACCTTGACCAGCTTTCGGATTTACGATGAGGAGTACTTTTTCAAATTTTGTCTTTGTCATATTTCATCTCTCCCTGTAGTTTGTAATGGAAAGAAAGGAGCTGTTCCCATGTATTTTAGAACAGCTTCTCCCTATTAATTGGGTGCTAAGATTGTCAGTTATTGTCGGTAAGTCGATATATTTAAAAAATCGCCGATATACATTTTATGTACTATCGATTTTTTAAGTTATACGATTATTCCGTTACAACTGAAGCAATGAATGGTAAGTTACGATATTTTTCCGCACAGTCGATACCGTATCCAACGATGAATTCGTCTGGAATTTGGAAGCCAACATATTCAGCTGTTAAGTCTACTTTACGACGTTCTGGTTTATCAAGTAATGTACAGAACTTGAGTGCTTTTGGTTTATGCATAAAGAAGTGATCTTTTAGGAAATGAAGTGTTAAACCAGAATCGATAATATCTTCTACAACAATTACGTTTTTCCCAGTAATGTTTACGTCGATATCTTTTAGTAGTTTCACTTTTCCTGTTGTTTCTGTTTGATTTCCGTAGCTAGATGCAGAAATAAAGTCAATTGTTACATCATTTTTGATGTTACGAATTAAATCAGCAGCAAATACGAATGAACCTTTTAATACGGCGATAACTACGATTTCTTCTCCTTCAAAGTCACGTTCGATTTGAAGTGCTAATTCTTTAACTTTTGCTTGTAATTGTTCTTCAGAAATTAAAGTGTCTTTTATTTCAATATTCATTGTAATCCTCCTACAGTGTAAAACTTATGAACATTTCGACTGTAAAGGATAGAATAGAAAAAGTCAAAGGAGATAGTAATTTTTTACAAAGATAACGACAAAATCATCTGATGATATGATATACTAAGTATATTAAGAAAACGCTTCCATAAAGGGTGAATATGATGAAGAAGAAACAGTACACAAGTGTAACATTTATAAAAGCATTACTTTTAACAATTGTTCTTGGCCTGTTGGCTTACGTAATTGATGTACCTGCGATTCGTATTTCATTAATTGGAATGACTTTAGTGTTAGGAGCAATTTCGCACGGTATGATGTCGCAGCTAAAAGAAGCTGGACTTGATGATATGAGAGATCATATAGATAAAAAGTGAGAAACCTTCATTATATAGAGTGAAGGTTTTTTTGTTTCTTACAAAAATGTAAGGTAGTTGTAAGGCAAATCGATAGTTGCATAAGAGCATTTTGGATAAACTATGGGTGTAAGGTAAAAGGCAAGCATATTTTAGGTAAATTAAGTTTTAGGCACTCTATATGTGAAAAAGGAGTAGGAGGGCATGGAGAAACGTTGGACGACCTTTTCTTTTTTAGCGACTAGTAACACCGTAATGCTAGATGGAAAAATGGATTTTTTGCACTTGTTTGATCGTGAAAATGATCATTCTTCTTCTAAATTTACAATGAAATGGAATAAATGGAGCGAGAGTTGTAAGATTGAAGAAGAGGCCCCTAACGAAGAGCAAAAGATTATTTTAACAAACCCTATTAAAGCGTGGGTTGTTCAACGTCGTAAGTGTAACGTCAAAAATCACTTCAAGAAAACTGAGCCGAGACAATTAGTTATCGCTCCGGCCCGTTCTACTTCCAAATCACGCGAAAGTAACATGTAAATAATTGAGACACACACCCGAAAAAAACATCGTACATATTGCGATGTTTTTTTCTTTTTCTACAATGAAATCTTTAAATGAAATATATTTCATCTGCATCTTATATTTATATCTCTTGCTTATTCTAGTAATACATCCGATGCGAGTAGATGTGAATAAAATATAAGGAGAGAGTGAAAATGAAAAAGAAACTATTACCAATTTGTGCAATGGCACTTTTAACAGTAGGATATTCTTCAGTAGCGAGTGCGGATACTGGAACAGTAACAAAGGAAGAAGAAGCGCAAGTACAACAGGATAAAGCTAAAAAAGAAGAAGCAATTAAGGAACAGCAAAAAAGTGAAATAGAGAAAAAGCAAGCGGCACAAGTACAAGAAAAAAATGATATGGCTAAAAAAGAGGAAACAATAAAAGCTGAGAAAAAAAGTGAAGAAGAGAAAAAGAGAATAGCGCAAGAACAGTTAAAAAACGATATGGCTAAAAAAGAAGCAGCGATAAAAGCCGAGCAAAAGAATGAAGTAGCTAAAAAAGAAGAAGCAAAGCCAGTTGTACAAGGTGAAAAATTACCAAATACAGCATCAAATAATGTAGCAATGATGGGATTAAGTGCATGTCTTGTAGCGGTAGGTACATTATTTGGTTTGAATCGTCGCAATAAGATTCAAGCGTAAATAAAATATTTTCCTATAAAGAATGGGATAATTTCATATATTAAAAATGGTAGGTTACTCCTACCATTTTTGGCATGGAGGAATGAAGAATGAAGTTACTCAATTATATCGGTATCATATTGATGGCTATAGGGCTATTCATGGGATCCTATTATGCTGTGGAATGGTATAAAGGAAGAAGCTCTGCCGGGCAATTAACGGCAGAAGAAATAAAGAGCCTTAAAAATATACAAGATACTCAACTTTCTCATGAAACACCTGTAACTTCTCAAGTGCCTTCTTCTCAAACAGAACATAAAGAAGGAGAAAAGGTAGCGATGTTAAACATACCGAAAATAAAGAAGAAGTTTTCTATATATTGGGGAGCAGATGATACGACTTTGAAAAAAGGAGTGGGTATGTTCGTTAGTGATTTAACGACAACTCCATCTGGAGGGGGACATACTGTACTGAGTGGACATCGAGATACTGTATTTACAGATTTAGAAGAGTTGAAAGAAAAGGATACCCTTGTTTTAGAGTATGATAATAAAACGTACACATATGAAATTCAAAAGACATGGATTACTCATGCGGATGATCGTACTGTTATTATAAAAAAAGAAGAACCGATATTAACACTGACAACTTGTTACCCATTTGATTATATAGGGGATGCACCAGATAGATATATTATCGAGGCGAAGTTAACTGGCAGTCATTCAAAGTGAAATTATAGTTTCTGAAAGCGAGAGGGGGATATATAAGTTATGTCAAAAAACATTTTAATTGTTGAAGATGAAGACATATTACGTGAAATATTAAAAGATTATTTTTTAAGTGAACAATATGTAGTGTTTGAAGCGAGGGACGGGAAAGAGGCTTTAGTTGTATTTGAAGAAGAAGAGGTTGATTTAGTTATTTTAGATATCATGTTGCCAGAACTCGATGGATGGTCTGTTTGCCGAAGGATTAGGAAGACGTCCGAGGTGCCTATTATTATGCTGACGGCGCGTGTAGATGAAGACGATACGTTACTTGGTTTTGAACTTGGAGCAGATGACTATGTGACGAAGCCGTATAGTCCTCCAATTTTATTAGCAAGAGCGAAACGATTATTAGAAAGTAGAAAAGCATCGAAGAAACCTTTAGAGAACGAAGATGATACGTTATCGATTCATGGCATCCATGTCCATTTTCCGTCGCGTACTGTTACTGTTGATGAGGCAGATGTTAGTTTAACGCATACGGAGTTTGAAATATTGGTGTATTTCATGAAAAATCAAGGAATCGTTTTAACGCGAGAGCAACTCATTTCAAGAATTTGGGGATATGAATTTGCTGGCGATGATCGAACGGTGAATAGCCATATTCGTAATTTAAGAAATAAATTAGGAGAGAAAGCAAAGTATATTACAACTGTAGTACGAACTGGTTATAAATTTGAGGGGAATGTATGAAGAAAGGAATTGTACTAAAATTATTTACTCTTACAACAGCATTATGTATGTTGATTTTAGCGACGATATTTATTGGACAAACGATATTTTTTAAACAATATTATGCGAATCGAAAAGTGGAAGATATTAAAGTGAATTTAAATTCTTTTGAGAAGAATTATTTAAATTATGCAGGAAATGCAGAAGAAATTCAGAAACTAGAGCAAGACTTTTTAAGAGAAAATAATACGTGGATTACGACATTAGATAAGAACGGGAATTTAAAACATGCAGATGATTTTTATTTTGAAGTAACGATAGATCATAGGCAACAAAAGAGCTTTGGACAACAAATATTTAAAATTCCCTTAGGTAATCTCGTCAATATAGAGGAAATTGATAATAAATTATCAGAGCAGTTTTTAGGGCAAGAAATTTATTTTTCTGGAGTGAGAAAAGAAGATAGTTTTATTCCATTCTCTTTTTCTTTATCTAAGCAGAATTTAAGTGGATCTAATAAACCGTTAGAAAAAGCATTTAATGAGAAAATGAGCAAATTAAATGAGGAGAAAAAGAGAGCAGTTGAGGAACAACTTGTTAAGGAAAAGAAACCAGCTGTTCAGGAGCAAGCTGCTCAAGAATTAAATGTTTACATAGGAGGACGTGTTACAAAAGTACAGTTACCAGATGTAAAAGGTCCTGTGAATCCAATTTATAAAAATGGCATCTTCTTAGATAGCATAAAAGAATTTCAAACTAATTTATTATTAAAAGAGCGCAAGCCCATACAATATACAACACAAACAATGGACTATGAAAAAAATGATATTAAATATAAATTATTAATCAAGCCAATAGAAAAAGACGGATCAGTAACATATATTTATGCGATGGCTTCTTTACAGCCCGTAGATGAAGCTGTACAAATGGTGCAAGATTACTATATCTATATCATTGCATTTGTAGTTGTTCTTATTTTTTTAGCTTCGTTCTATTACTCAAAACAAATTGCCAAACCGTTATTAAAAATAAATGATACGACGAAGAAAATAGCACAATTAGATTTTACAGAAAAAATACCGATTACTTCAAAAGATGAAATTGGAGATTTATCGAAAAATATTAATGTGCTATCAAATAAACTCCATTCCCATATTGGACAGTTAGAAGAAGATATTGAAAAGGAAAGAAAGTTAGAAAATACACGGAAAGAATTCATTTCTGGTGTTTCGCATGAATTAAAAACACCGCTAAGTATTATGAAAAGTTGTATTTCCATTTTAAAAGACGGGGTAGCTGAGCATAAAAAAGAGTATTATTTTCAAGCGATGGAGAGAGAAGTAGACAAAATGGATACTTTAATTTTGGATATGCTTGAGTTAGCTAAATTTGAATCTGGTACATATAAAATGAAAAAGTCTTCGTTTTATATTGATACAGTAATTGAAGATATATGTGAACATCTATCTGTGGAAATAGAGAAAAAAGAACTTCATGTTCATAAAAATATACATTCATTTGAAGTGATTGCAAATCAAGGCCGGATTGAACAAGTCATCGTTAACTTCATTACGAATGCCATACGTTATACACCAAATAAAGAAGATATTATTATTTCTACAATAGATGAGAAGGATCGTATAAAAGTGTGCATTGAAAATAAAGGTACTCACATTGAAGAAGAACAATTAGATAAAATTTGGGATCGTTTTTATCGAGTGGATACAGCTCGTCAGCGTTCACAAGGTGGGACGGGACTTGGGCTTGCTATTTCTAAAAATATTTTAGAATTACACGATGCTGAATATGGAGTGAAAAATACAGAAGACGGTGTATTATTTTACTTTTACTTACCGAAAAAAGCGTAGATAATGCATGCTACGCTTTTTTTAATTTATTTTCATATTATCTTTACCTAATCTTTATTTTTAAGCGATATAATCTGGTTAGAAAATGAGGTTATGTAAGGAGTCGATGAACCGTGCATAGCAATTGGCTAAGTATAATGGTATTTATTTTCTTTTGCGCATTTATTGTATTTTTAATTAATATTACGATATGAAAAAAGAGCGCTCATTAAGCGCCCTTTTTTTGTGTATTCATTTGATAAGCACTGATGCTTTTGAATAAGCGTGGGGAAGTGAGGAATAAAAATATAAGTAAAACTGTACATAAAATAAAAGAACCAAGCATTGTACTTCCATTTACGATTAATGAATATAACACAGCTGATTGACCTTTCGGCGCATATTGTCCCCAGAAAATAATACCGGCAATAAAGTGACAGAAATAGCGAGCAAAGCTACCGACAAATGTAGCAAGGATAATGTAAACAAGGATTTTCTTACCATGGTTTTGTTTTGCTGAAGGTTTTTCATTGCGACTACCTAAACTTGAATGTTCTTCACTATTTTCATTAGACGTTAAAAGTGCTTTTTGAATTGGACGATAGAATAAGCCAGCAAATCCGATAAAAGCAAAGGCAATGAAGTACTCAATGAATGCTTGAACAGGTGTTAAAATGTAAGCATCCCCCACGACTATTTGTAATAGTCCCCAAACTAAACCACCTAAGAAAGCTGATTTAAAGCCCCAGCGGTAAGCAATAATAAAAATAGGAATCATAGCGAATGAGATAGAACCGCCTGTTGGAAGTTTAAGTGATAATGGTAAAATATCGATAATCATGGCGAAGGCTGCAAGAATAGCAGATTCGATCATCGCTTGTAAATTGGTGTTACGCATGTTGTCTCCCCCTAAATCCAAGTTGTACAAAAAAGAATAGATATCATAGGAGGATACGAAATACGTAAATAAAAATGAGGTATGTATTTCGGACGTTTGCACAATCCCTGCGTTAGCATTAACTAACAGGTTCGAAGGGTCGGAACGAAGTGTTCCCTCTCAGCGGCATGGCTCCCCCAGTGATAACGAGATTCTTTATTTGCTATTGTTTATTGTAAGCGAAATGGATGAGAATGGCAAACGAATACAGTATGACAATAATTGAAATAGAATTGTAGCGAAATGTTAATAAATATGAAGCAAAAGGGTATAGTACAAGAGAAATTGGGTGTGGTATAATTTTTTTGAAAATAATTATCATTCTCTTCTGAGGGGGAAGGTTATGAGTTTAGTAGATATTAAAATTGGAGAGAAAGTGTTAGTAAAAAGTATTCAGTCTTTAGATCAGCTATTAAAGCGTAGACTAGCTGCTTTCGGTCTTGCTGAAGGAAGCGAACTTCGCCTGAAACAGAAAGCGATGTTCAAAGGTCCTTGTACATTGGAGTGTCGTGGACAGTTAATTAGTATTCGTCATTGTGACGCGAAAATGATAAAGGTGGAATTAGCGTGAATAAGGTAGCTTTGCTAGGGAATCCGAATACAGGGAAGACATCATTATTTAATGCACTTACTGGTTCTTATGAGTATGTAGGAAACTGGAGCGGTGTAACAGTAGAAAAGAAGGTTGGTAAATTAAAAGATAGACAAGGAACATTAATTGATTTACCAGGTGTTTATGATTTAAATCCAGTTTCACGTGATGAAGGTGTTGTAACAAACTTTCTATTAACAGAAGAATTTAATCATATGTTAAATATCGTAGATTCCTCGCAGTTTGAAAGAAATATGCATTTAACGTTGCAATTACTTGAATTTGGTAAGCCAGTCTCAATTGGTTTAAACATGGTTGATGTGGCGAAGCAAAGAGGAATTGTCATTAATGTAAAACGATTATCAGAACTATTAGGTGTAACAGTCGTTCCTGTTGTTGCAAGAAGTGGAAAAGGCTGTGAAGAACTGCTTACGACTCTTAAAGAAAATGACAAAAAAGAGAAAAAGCCATTCCTTATTTCATATGGTGTACAAATGGATGAAGGAATTGGAGAAGTAATTGCTCTTTTAGAGACAGCGAATTACGAGCATCCGAGATGGTTAGCACTTCAATTTTTAAGCAATAACGAAGTAGTAGAAAAAGAAATGAAAGCATTACCAATTTATAAGGAACTCATAGCCATTCGATCTCGCTTAGAAGGAAAACTTGATTGTACGTTAGAAGAGCACATTTACAAAACTCGTGAAGCGTATATTGAAAAGTTAAAAACAAATGTTATGAAGCATGAGAAAGAAGGAAAAATTCCTTTTTCAGAAAAAATTGATAGATTAATTACACATAAAATTTTAGGACTTCCAATCTTTTTAGCAGTTATGTTTTTTATTTTTCAGGTTACGTTTACGTGGATTGGTACACCTTTATCTGATATGTTAGATGAGTTTTTTGGTGGCCAGCTTACGGATTGGGTGACGGCTGGACTTACAAGTATTGGAGCTTCTCATTTTATTCAAGCACTCGTTACAGAAGGTATTATTGCCGGTGTTGGTGCTGTATTAGTATTCGTACCACAAATCTTTGCACTATTCTTTTTCATTTCATTATTAGAAGACTCAGGGTATATGGCGCGAATTGCAGTTGTTATGGATAGAATTATGGAGTTTTTCGGCTTAAACGGAAAAGCTTTTATTCCGATGATTATCGGTTTTGGATGTAACGTTCCAGGTATTATGGCTGCGAGAACGATTGAACAGGAGAAAGAACGTTTACTTACCATTTTAGTAACACCATTTATGTCTTGTTCAGCACGATTACCTGTATATGCATTATTTGCGGGCGTATTCTTCCCGCATAGTCAGGCGACTGTTGTATTTTCTTTATATGTTGCAGGGATTGTTCTTGCGTTATTAGTTACAAAAATTATGTCTCTTACGATTTTGAAAGCGGAAAAGTCTATTTTCGTAATTGAATTACCGCCTTACCGTGTGCCACAAGCGAAAACATTATGGCTGAGCACGTGGGAGAAAGGAAAAGGATTTGTTCGTAAAGCTGGTACATTCATCTTTGGTGGTTCGGTTGTCATTTGGTTATTAAACTATGCAGGTCCATCAGGATTTGGTGTTGATATGGGAGACAGTTACTTAGCGATGATTGGTGGATTTATCGCACCGCTATTTGCACCGCTCGGCTTTGGAACGTGGCAAGCTGCAGCATCCCTTTTAACAGGATTTTTAGCGAAGGAAGTTGTCGTTTCAACAATGGCAATTATTTATGCAGTTAAAGAAGATGTGCTTGGAAACGTAATGGGAGCACATTATACAGCATTATCAGCTTATGCATTTATGTTCTTTATTTTATTATACGTTCCATGTTTAGCGACGGTGGCTGTTATTAAACGTGAAACAGGATCAGCGAAATGGACGATTTTCTCAGTCGTTTACCCGCTTGTTGTTGCTTATGTATTAACGCTTATTATATACCAAGTTGGATCTTTACTAGGATTCTAAAAGGAGATGTATAATGATGGTCAATATTATAATTGGAGCTATCATTTTTGGTTATGCAGCATACACGTTAGTTAATTTTGTAAAGAGAAGTAAAAAAGGAAAATGCGCAGCATGTTCTTTAAATAAGTCATGTCAGTCGAAAACTTGTAGTCCAGATATGGAACAAGTTGCTCATAATAAATAGAAAAAAGCTTTGCGAATGTCGCAAAGCTTTTTTGTTTTACTTTTTAATTTTTACAAGTTGAGAAGCTTCGACGCCGTTGTAACCAGGGAATTCTTTACTTGGGTCTTTATCAAATTTTAATACACCTACAGATTTTTCATCACCTTTTACATTGTTGTAAGTTGCGTCATCGACAATCGCATACATATCTGTATATGCACGGCCACTTCCGATAATTGTATTGCCTTCATATTTTAATTTCGCTCCATCAAGTGTAGCATTTTCTACTTTTTCTTTTGCAAATAATACACCTTGTTCTGTTGTTACAGCTGGTAATTTATCAAGTGGTTTCGTGTTGTCTTTTTCATCAACTTTGCTAAGTAACTCTTTTTTCACTAGTTCCTCACCAGTTTTCTTATCCATTACAAGAACTTTTTTACCATCTAATGTTGTCATTTTCATTTTATAGAAGTCTTTTTCTTTCACTTCTTTTTTGTTTTTATCTGTAATTTGCTGAACTTGTTCTTCTGAGCCGTACAGTACAAAACCGTTCGCTTTCTCTCCTAATAAAGAACAACCTGATAATGCTCCAAGTGAAATTGCTGCTGCTAATCCGATTCCTACTAATTTTTTCATGATGATTTCTCCTTTTATATGTTTTATATTAAATACAATTTTTGTATTATTGCTTACAAGTGAAGAAGCTTGTTTGTTGCTTCTGGTATTAGTGTATAAGAAATATCAGAATGCAACTATCGAGTTAGCTTACAGTAACATTACACTTATGTAATTTAGTGAAATTTCACAAAAGTAAGTTAATTTCAAAGAGGGATAATGAGAATATATTAGAAATACAATATTGTATATAGAATGTCATATTATAATGGATGTATTTTGGAAATAACATGTAAGGACATATTAGTTTTGTTATAATAAACACATAGGCTGTAAAAATGAATATTCTTTACTGTAAAGGGAGATTTTTCAGTTTTCCAAGTAGTGAATTTGAAATATGAGGTATATCATAGGAGGAATTTAGATGTCTGTATTCAAACGATTAAGAGATTTAACAATGTCGAATGTATATTCATTAATTGAAAAAGCGGAAGATCCAGTTAAGATGACTGATCAATATTTACGTGATATGCAAGCGGATGTACAAGAAGCAGAGAAAAGTGTAGCGGCTCAAATCGCGCTTGAGAAGAAATTCAAAATATTATTTGAAGAGCAAGAAGCACTTGTGAAAAAACGTGAAGAGCAAGCTCATATGGCTGTTCAAGCTAATAACTTAGATCTTGCGCGTCGTGCTCTTGAAGAAAAACAAAACGCAGAACAAAAGATGAATGAGTATAAAGCAAGCTATGAGCAAAATAAAGCTGCTGCTGATAACCTGCGCCTAAAGCTAGAAGAAATGCGTAAGCAATTAAATGAGCTGAAAAATAAACGTGAGACACTTGTAGCGCGTGTAAATGCGGCGAAAGCACAAAAGAATATTAATCAGGCGATGTCTGGATTTGATTCAAACTCAGCAAAAGCTGGTTTAAGCCGTATGGAAGAGAAAGCTCTTCAATTAGAGGCTGAAGCAGAAGCAAGCGGTGAAGTTTATAAGAAAGAAAAATCATTAGATGATGAATTCGCAAGCTTAAACAAAAATTCTGCTGTTGACGATGAATTAGCTCGTATTATGAAGCAGTATGAGAAATAATATAGAATAAAGACAAATGAACCGACATGTCTAAATATATTCATGTCGGTTTTCTATTATATTTAGAGGAGGTTTTGCAATGACATGGATGAATGTAGTTGCCATGCTTGTATGGACTGGAGCGAGTGCAGTACTTTTATTTGCAATTATGTGGGTTGATTCAATTTTTACAAAATACAATGATTTAAAAGAAATTAAAAATGGAAATACAGCTGTAACAACTCGTTTTATTATGAAATTATTTGCACAAGGGTACATTTTATCCCAATCAATTACGAAAGCAAATGACTTATGGCAGGCACTTCTTGCTTCAGCAGTTTCTTTCGTTATTTTATTAGTGGTAGAAATGTTTATCGAATTTGTATTAAAGAAAATGTCTGGTCTTGATTTAGAAGAAGGTACGAAAGAAGGTAGCGTTGCACATGCGATGTTAGCCGGATCATTACATATTGTTGGTGCACTAATTTTAGGTGCTTGTTTATAAAGAGAAAAGGAGGGGTAGATCATGAGTTTATTTAAACGAATTAAAAATATAATGAAAAGCCCAGAGCCACCGAAGCCGGAAAAGAGTCTTTTAACGTTAGCTCCTGGCGATATGATTGAAGTGTCATTAGTTATGTATGAATTAATTGGGAAAACGAGTATGCATTCGCGTAAGGAAATTGTTTTGACATTGCAAGATGGAAAAGACATTCGTTATTTAAAAATTGAAGATCGTGAAAATACGTATTACAAATTATATACACCAATTGATGGTCGCTTAGATTCAATTGATGAAATTCCGACGACAATTGAAATGGATGATACCGAGTACCATATGGAAGAACAATATAACGGACGTGTTGTTGTTATGGGAAAAACTCCATTCTCAGCTTCAGAAGAACAGTACGTATGGGAATTCCAATCAGACAATCGAAAATTATTGCGTATTGAATGGCAAAATGGTCGCACAATGATGTATGAGGGAGAAGCAATCATTCCTGCTGATGTACAAATTATAAGAGCAACGTAAGGGGGCGTAATCATGTCAAACCGATTGTTTACCATGATTAAATCGTTTGTAATCCCTATACTTGCTATCGTTATATTACTTGTTGTTGCTGGTTATGCCTTATCAGGTTGTCAAGGCGGGCAGACAAAGTCGATTCAAGACCGTTATCCACTTGAATCTGTTGCCAAGGAAGGTAAACAAGAATCTTACGTGTATAGGGCCGCCAATCGGTCAGTTCCTGAAGTAGCGAAGGAACTCATTAACGAAAGAGAACCGAAGCAAGCATCTAAAGAAGACGAAAATCAAATGTTCCTCGTTTATTCTGATAAGATTTATAACCTGCAAAAGGATAAAGAGAAACCATCTGATACGTTAATTGAAATAAGTAATAAAGAATTTGTCCGTCAAAATTACCAACCGTCCTTCTTGCAAGGATATATTATGGGTAGCATATTAAACGATATATTCGGTTCAAAAAGATCATCATCCGGTGATTACCGAGGATATAATGACAGACAAAATCATCAACCAGTTATTCCAGAAAGACCACCTACAAAAGAAGAAAAGAAAACCCCACCTCCAATTACGAAGGAAGGGAAAGGGTCTATCATTAAGCGAGGCGATAATGTAGATTCGAAACCATCAGTAGGTGATAAGGGAAGTATTACTGAAAAAGGAAGTAATACGACGCCCCCACCTTCTACTGGAAGCAAGGGGAAAATTACGAAAACACCAGGCGGTTCAAGCGGATCAGATGTGAAGCCAAAATCATCTATTAAAACGCCGCCAAGGAATACATCTCCTCCGAAAACGAGGGTCGGTGGTTCAGGAAAGATTACGAAGAGAAGATAGTGTAGAGACCGAAAAGTGTAAATTGCTTTTTGGTCTTTTTTTGTTATGGGAATTAATCCCTTTCAGTTGGTACGATTTAGGCATAAGGGAGGAAGTAAAAATATATCAGCGATTATTGAAATATATCGACTTACCGACAAAAACTAACAACGATAGCAACTTAATAATAAAAAGAGGGTGTGCCAAAATTTTGGCACACCCTCTTTTACATAACGATTAATGAATATCACGTTTCTTGAAATTACCGCCTTTTACTTCTGCTACGTCATAAACTGTAATAAAGGCGTGTGGATCGATTTCATTAATAAGTTCTTTCATTTTACTTTCTTCTAAACGGTTAATTACGCAAGAAATTTCTTTGAATTTCTCTCTTGAATAACCACCGTATACTTCGTTATATGTTGCACTTCGGCCTAAACGATCGCGAATTGTTTCTACCATTAATTCAGGCTCTTTTGTAATAATTTTAAATGCTTTTGAACCACTTAAACCAACTTCAACGATATGAATCACTTTCGAAGCGATAAAGTAAGCAATTGCCGAAAGGATAGCTCCTTGAAGACCGAATACCGTTGATACGAAAATAAATACGAACATGTTTAAGAATAAAATAAGGTCACTCGTTCCAAATGGTAACTTACGAGAAAGCAATACAGCAAGCATATCGATTCCATCTAATGCCCCACCGTTACGTAATGCTAGTCCCATACCAAAACCGATGATAATACCACCAACAACTGTAACTAATAATGTATCGCCTTCAATAATAGCTGGTATTCCGTGCATGACAACGGTACCTACTGCTAATGAAGCAATTCCGATAATAGAATAAATCGCAAAGCTTTTACCGATTTGCTTATACCCTAACCAAACGAAAGGAATGTTAATAACTGCGATTAGAGCTCCTAATGGCAATCCAAATAATCTTGAACTAACGATACTTAAACCAGTCACACCACCGTCTGATACGTTATTTGGAATTAATACTGCTTCTAATCCGTACGCTGTGATAAATGCCCCAATAATAATCATCAAAGCTTTTGAAGCAATTTTTAGCTTATTGGGCTTGTTTTTGATAATTTTCTCCATATAATTTCCTCGTTTCAAACTAGTTTCTTATTTGTTACGTCATTCACACCTAAATTTTATTTTAACATTTAATTTGAAAAAATTCTCCTTTAATGGATGTATGCAGGGAATATTATCACCATATTATCTTTAAAATATTTTTGAAATCAGTATAAGAAATCCCATCCTTTCAAAGGATGGGATGCTATTAAGAAAATATAAAACTAAGTATTGATACGAATAAAGCGAAACCTAAAATAGTTCCACATATTTTCATATGGCGCTTACGTCCCATTACGACAATCGCAACATATTCGCGAATCATTGCGTTAGGCCAGTAATAAAATGCAGTTTTTGACCCGATTCCTTGGCTATTAAGACCAGCTTGTCTAGCGTATATGCCAGCGCGGAAAAGGTGGAAATTATTTGTGGTAAAAATACTTTTATATTTACCTTCAGGTTTTAAAGAATCCATAATTTCTTTAGAGAACAACATATTTTGATATGTGTTTACAGAGCGATTTTCTTGCACTGTATGTTCAAGAGGAATTCCTTTTTCAACAGCATAATTTTGCATTGCTTCTGCCTCTGGAAGACCTTCATCTGGACCTTGACCACCAGAGAAAATAATTGTTGGTGGTGTATTTACAGCTGCTTGTTTCCAATAGAAGTCGATAGCTTTATTAATGCGGCTTGCAAGTAATGGTGGTACTTTATCATTAATTAAGCCGCTACCAAGAACGATGATGAAATCTTGATTACGTCTTGGTCTGTTGAATTGGTATAAAAAATATGCACTTAAGAAGTTAGATAAGTGTATAAAGAAATAGAAGCTTATAAGAGAAATAGCTGCAAAAATAGGCTCTAAATGCGATGAGACCAAACTTGCTGGGTTTATGATAGGGAGTAACATAAAGAATAACATCCCTAAAGCAGCAAGGAGTGTTAAACAGTTAGTGAACCGTCTTCCTTCTCGCTTCATTAAAATTCTAGCATTAAGAAATAGCCCAAACATTAAAGCAACAATACCGAAAGGAAGCATAATAAGAAGTGCTAAAATAGGTAAAATTATAATATAGCGTAGGACATCACTACTTGAATTTACAGATATAATCACACAAAAAAGAAGGAAAAAACAGACAAAGGAATTAAATAAAAAGCCGTTTATTATTTTTCGCGGATCT
>NZ_JBNLYC010000085.1:0-19063 GCF_050172015.1 Bacillus sp. GMa5/1
TTATGACGTTACGAACAACACATTTAGGGAGGAACGAACAATGAAGAAAAAAGTTATACCTGTTGTTGCATCTGTTTTAGGGGCAAGTCTATTACTAACTGCTTGCGGGGGAAATAAAGATAATGCAAGTGGAGCGAAAGCAAACGATAAAGCACCTGATAAACAGGCAATTAACTTATCATTCGCTTCAGAAATTCCAACAATGGATGTTGCAAAAGCAACGGATGGGGAATCCATGAACGTAATGCGCAATGTTTTTGAAGGGTTATATGCAATGGGAGAAGATAATAAACCGGTTCCTGGTGTCGCTGAGTCGGTTGACATTAGTCCCGATAAAACAAAATATACATTCCATCTGCGTGATTCAAAATGGTCAAACGGTACTCCTGTTACAGCAAAGGACTTTGCCTTCGCTTGGCAACGTGCCGTAAATCCTGATACAGCAGCTGAATACGCATTCTTATTCTTCGATATAAAGAATGCGAAACAAATAAACCAAAAACAATTGCCAATTGATCAACTAGGGGTCAAAGCTGTTGATGACAAAACGTTAGAAGTACAACTAGACCGTCCTGTTCCCTACTTCTTAAGCTTAACGACATTCTCAACATTCTTACCAATTAATGAAGAGTACTTAAAGTCTCAAGGCGATAAATATGGTTTAGAAACAAATCATTTAATTTACAACGGTGCTTTCACATTAGAGAACTGGAAACATGAACAAAGCTTCCAATTGAAGAAAAACCTTAACTATTGGGATGCTAAAACTGTAAAACTAGAAGAAATCAACTTCAATGTCGTTAAAGATAAGTCTACAGAAGTGAACTTATATGATTCAGGACAAATTGATCGTGTTGCTTTAACTGCAGAGTTTGTTGATAAATATAAGAGCGATCCAAACTTCAAAGAACGCGCTGAAGTCGGCATTCAATTCTTACGACTAAATCAGAAAAATGAAACATTAAAAAATCAACATGCACGCCTTGCTATTAACGGCGCAATGAATAAAAAAGCTTACGTAGAAACAATCTTAAATAACGGCGCGGTTCCAGCTGAAGGAATGGTTCCTGCGAAATTCGCAAAGAGCCCAGAAGGCAACGACTTCCGTAAAGAAAATGGAAATCTAGTCAAGGATGATGTGAAAACAGCGAAAGAAAACTGGAAAAAAGCAAAACAAGAACTTGGTACTGACAAAGTAACAATCGAACTATTAACAAGTGACAATGCTTTAGCTAAAAAGACTGGTGAATATTTAAAAGGTGAATTAGAAAAGAACTTAGACGGATTAACAGTGAACTTAAAACCACAACCACGTAAACAACAGCTAAAACTACTATTAAGTGGTGACTATGAAATTGGTATTGACGGCTGGGGCCCTGACTTCGCTGATCCAATTACATTCTTAGATCTATTTACAACAGATAGTGCTTATAACTTCGATAAATACTCTAACAAAGAGTACGATGAGCTAATTCATAAAGTGAAAACAGATTTAGCTGGCGATGAAAAAGCACGCTTTGAAGCAATGAAGCAAGCTGAAAAAATTCTATTACAAGACGGCGCTGTCGCTCCTTTATACCAACAAGGTCGTTCTTACTTACAACGCTCTTTCATTAAAGGACTTGTAACAACTGACTTCGGTGGTGAATTTAACTACAAGTGGACAGAAGTTGCAAAGTAACAAAAGTAAAAGGTATCCCACGAAGGATACCTTTTTACTTTTATACAACTTTAACTACAGAGCTTCCTCTTCCCTTTGCCATTCCTTTTATAGCTAAAATCATACCTGCTACTAATTGTATAACCAATACAATAACTAATAATGAAATAATATTTCTTTCTAAACTAACTCCTCCAAATATTATTGTATAATAGCCATTTCCTGCATATATTGCAGGAAATAATTCACTGATTGTTTGGTATGTTTTAGAAAGCATTTCATGTGGTACAATTACACCCAAACTTACAAGTTGTAACGATAGTGAGATGATATTGAAAATCATACCTGCATCTCCAAAAACAGTTACAACCATTTGTGTTAATGAAAGAAAGGCGAAGAAGACTATTGTCAATAATCCTCTTTTCCTTCTTTTTGCATTGAACCAAAACTCATCATACATATAAACACAAACATCAAATATGTTCTCCACGTCAAAGAAGGTATATGCCCTGACCAAAGATAGCTAACTAAATAATTAACTCCCATAATACAAGACGATATTACTAAACTAATACTTATTAGTTTTACATATTTGAGCATATCTTTTCTCCTTGTTTTTTATTTTTCTACTTCTTCAAATTGTAGATTCACCGGCTCTTCTAAAAGTGTTTCATAAAAGTTCTCTGCCAAATCTGTTGAAGGAATTTTTTCATCTACTTCATCAAATCGAATACTATCTAGCCACACACAACCTTCTCCTGATAATAAAACACCAAATGCAATACCAAGTGCTTCTTCTTTTATATCTAATACAACCGAGTACGATTGCCAGTTATTCGTATTTTTAATGGGGCGATTTTGCATATTATCCATAGCGAGCGGTTCTGTATCTTTTCCATCTACTCGCATCCACAATCCTGCCCAATCTCTTACATTTTCACTCTTAATAAATGCTGTAAAACGTAATCTCTTTCCTACATATTTATCCGCTCGGAACATTTGCATTAATGTTGAAAATCCTCCGTGCGTAACATTCTCTTTTGCTTTTATGTATGCAGATACTTTCCCCTGATGGACAACTTCATAATCTAAACCCATCTCATATTCAGCAGGATGACTTCCACTTAAGATCCATCCTTTCGGTATACCTTTTTGCATTGAAACACCCTCTCTTTCTATATAAAATGACTGAAAGTACTTTCGATATTTCTTTGGTGGCAATTGAAACATTCTTTTAAAAGCTCTCGTAAATGCCTCTTGTGAGGAAAAACCGTATTGCACTGCAATATCAATAACAGCTCTCTCCGTTGACACTAAAACTTGCGCAGCATGAGTTAACCTTCTCTTTCGAATATAATCTGTTACACTCATCCCAACATATCTTTGAAAGATGCGATGAAAATGGTACATCGATACTGCACTGTGAGATGCCACTCTTTCTGTTGTAAGCTCCTCATGTAAGTGATTCTCTATATATTCAATTGATTTTTTTATTATCTCTTTATATTCTTCATGCATTTTAGCCCCTCCTCACAACTTCAATTTACCATATACATACAAATCTTTTTTGATTTAAATTGCGGATTAGCCCTTGCAACTACAGAATAATAATTTATTTTCAACACATACATAATTACATGTTTTTGGGAAAAACTTGTATAGAACGAATTTACATAAGGAGGAATTTATAATGAGAATTCTACTATCAGTTTTATTAGCTCTTATGCTAGTACCTGCATTAACAGGATGTAAAGCTCCTGCAAAAGAAGACACAACTTCTAATAAAAAGACGACTGAAGAAGCAAAAAATGAGGCTCCTGCAGATTTAAAACTAAACTTCAATGAATTCGATTTAAAGGCAGACTACCAAGATACAAAGAAAGACTACGAAGCAGACTATAAAAATGTAGCAGCTGATAAGAAAATGGAAGCAAAAATTGAAGATCATAAAGCAGATGTAAAATTAACAGGAGACGAGGCTATCACAAAATTAAGCCCACTCTTACAAGAATTAAAATTTGATAAAAATACTGCTGACCAAGAAGTAATCGATCAAGTAGTGAACGTGTTCAAACTTGATAAAGACTATCAAAAATTTGATTTAGAAGTTGTCTTCTCTGATGGAACGAAAAAAGAATACAAAAGAGAAATAAAATAAAGAAGTAGGCGGTAGTAAGAAGAAAAAATAACCTTGCACAGGCAAGGTTATTTTTTCGTTTCTGCTTGAAAACGTTTATAGTATGTCGATGCTGTTGCAAAATTAATTTCTATATCACGAATCAACGATGAATCTTCTTCTTTAGCTAACTTCTGTAATTTTTTCATCGCTTGTTCCGATTCATTCAAGAAACCAACATATACTTCATGTTCTTGCTCTTTCGACTTCGGCACACGAATTTCTTTACGTATATGATCAATATCTTCTAACATGCTCGTTGTTACCTTTTGCACATCTTCTTTATATGTAGCAGTCGTTATTTCCTTACCGCCCTTTTCTTTTGCTACTTCAAATAACTGCAGTGCTTTATTAATTTCTTTATTCATTTTCATATCGTATTTTTCATGTACTGCACGGTATTCTTTCATCTCTTCTGTTTGTTCTCTAGATTGCTCTACCTTTTCTTTCGGTTCTTTCGTATCTTTATTTCCATTACATCCTGCTAGAAGGAGCATTCCTCCCATTACGGCAATACCCAAAACCTTCTTCATCTCTTCTTCTCCTTTTATCTACAACTATTACTCATTATAGTTTCTTTTATCTCCACTTGTTATTATACCGAGAACATCCTACTTTTTACACTTAAGACGACACCGTAATATATATACCAACATGTTTGTCACAGTATCGTCACTTTATACAAATAACTTTTGCAATGCTTTACTACATCACCTTACAAAACTGTATGAGGTATTTCAAAGAAATGAAAAAAGAACTGATTCAAACATTCCCTTTGAATCAGTTCTTTTTTGTTAAGCCTCTAGATTTTGTTTTTGTTGCAGTTCAAACTGTTTCTCACTTTTTCTGGCCATAAATAGATAACATAACACTGCTCCTACTTCACAAAGCGCAATAACAATACCCATCGGTAATGCTGTATTACTTCCACCGATACCTACTAGCGGAGCAACAAGAGCTCCTGAAATAAACTGTAATAAACCTAATAAAGCTGATGCTGTTCCTGCAGCTTGTTTCTGATTTCTCATTGCTAATGAGAACCCAGTTGTTGATACAACCCCGACACTTGATACAACAAGGAATAACGAACATAAAACACCAATTAAACCTATTCCTAGTACGATTGTCAGTAGTAAAGATAGGCCACCAACAGCTGCGATAATAATACCCGCAACAAATAATGTCTTCTCATTCACTTTCCCCGCTAAACGACCCGTTACCTGACTAGCAATAATAATACCGATGCCGTTAATCGCAAAGAATAAACTAAATTGCTGTGGTGATGCTCCGTATATGTTCTGCAACACAAATGGTGAGCCCGAAATGTATGCAAACATTGCCGCTGTTACTAATCCTTGTGACAATGCATATCCCATAAACAGACGGTCCTTTAACAATTTTCCGTACGTCGCCAAAGTCCCTGACAAACCACCCGTTTCTCTTTCTTCAGGAGGTAATGTTTCGCGCAATACAAAAGTAGCTGAGATTAACATGAATACGCTAATTGCTCCAAGAACGATGAAAACACCGCGCCACGTTGTAAACTGTAACAATTGACCCCCAATAATCGGTGCCAAAATAGGTGCTGCTCCGTTTACTAACATAAGCAGTGAGAAAAACTTCGTCATTTCAGAACCTGAGTACATATCTCTTACCATCGCACGTGATATAACAATCCCGGCTGATCCTGAAGCTCCTTGTAGGAAGCGCAATAATACTAATGTCCAAATAGATGGCGCAACAGCACAAAGTAAAGAAGAAGCAACATAAATAATAAGAGCAATAATAAGTGGTTTGCGTCTTCCGTAAATATCACTAATTGAGCCAACAAATAATTGCCCTACTGACAACCCAAGCAAACAAGCTGTTAATGTAAGCTGCGCTAGGGATGCACCTGTTTGCAAGTCATCCGTTAACTTCGGTAATGAAGGCAAATACATATCAATAGATAATGGCCCAATCGCCGTAAGTGTCCCTAATACAAGAATCATCCACAACCTGTTTGCCTTTACAGGTTTATATATTTCGTGATTAACTTCATTCACTTTTTCAATTCACCCTTTCCTATACACACTGAATCGTAACAATTATAGTTACATCATAAACATACGTCAAGTACAGCGCATTTTCCTCTTTCATAATGTAAAAAAAGCGATAGAAATTCTATCGCTTTACTTTTTCACATTGCTATTCGTAAATTTAGATACTGAGGCCATCGTCTCTCCCGTATCTAAATATGTAATTTGAATTGAATCTCCTACTTCTGTAAACATAGCATATGGGAATTTCTTCACTGGTATCATAAATACCTTTTGTTCATTCTCTAAAAGTACGTACACGATTGTATTTTCACCTGATTTTTCTTTATATACACGTTGTACAATACCTTCTTTTTGCGCTTCTTTTCCTGTTGAGGTTGGTCTAAATGTATCACGATTACCGCTCATTACGTTTTTATAATTCTCAAGCGCTTCTTTCTGCGAAGAACCTGTCGCAAATATTTTTGCATTAGCAGCATATACAACTGTATGCGCACGTACTAGGCCTCCGTCATCAACAACCGGAATAATCCAAGCTGGTTTACCGTATACGTTATAAATGACAGGCATTGTCCCATGCCATTTCTCTCTCTTAAAGGAATTATCCACTACTTCTGTAGCTGCTGAACCATCCATAATCCCCTTTACTTCTTTTCCATTATAATAATATAGCTTGCCTGTGCGTGCATCTACTAATGAATAGCCTAGAGCTGAATCTACTCCTTCTTTTGGAGAAGTAAAGTCTGTAAAATAATACAGTGTTCCATCTTTACCAAAAATCGGGGTCACGCCTTCTTTCGTTCCCCACTCAGTCGGAATTTTCATATCTGTTTGTGAGAATTTCGTATTCCAAAATCCGTGAATATATTTACCAAAGTACGTATTTAACGTAGATGCAGTCTCATGATTTAATACACCATCAACAAATTTAGGTGCCTTTCCTTTATCATATCTTTTCACTTCACCTGTTTGTGCATCTACTACGACAACACCTTCTACCTCAAATCCAGATCTTCCTGAAATAAATTCACCGTACGTCATTGTATAATATGGTTTTCCTTTATCATCAACCTCAAATTTAGGTTTTCCTTTAAAGATTAAATTTGGTTCTGCTTGCCTTACCACACGCTCTAAATTATTACCAAAAAACATGCTTGGCACATATTTCATTTTATAACCGAGGTGCAGTTTCGCTTCCGCATCAGGATTCGTACCTGACATCGTTACATACCCTGGAATTGTCTCAGCTTTACGTGCTTTAAAAAACCCTGAAACTTCAATCGGCGCTACATATAAAGCTTCGCCGTTTACCATTTGTGGCGTTAATTCTCCTAGCTCAAAATAAGCTACTTTTGGAATATCACCAAATACTTTTTTCATCTTATTCTCCGCTGTCTTTGGCGGCACTGTAAACGGCTGGTCATTTTCAGTAAATGGCTCTGAAATATCTTTCTCTACCTTAACAACAGAATCATATTTCTTTTGCGAGATTACTATATCGTGCAAATAACCAAAGTAGCCGTAACTTGCGAGTAAAATAAACATTAGAAGTCCTTTTAATGTACCTTCTAATTTCCCTATTTGATCTTGTGAAAATAAAACAAGCCCAATTAAAATTGCTACTGCAACAGAATAATGAGTAAGAATCGAATCTACTCGATCATCAATTAGCCAAAAGTATTCATAGATTGCAATACCTATCCAAAATAAAATAGGAATAACTAAAATAGATGATTTCTTACCCTTTACAACCTTCTTATCTCCCTTCTTATCCACTGCTCGAAGCTTACTACTACTTCTTGTCCATGGAATCAAAAACAAAGTAAGAATAGCTAAAACTACAAATTTCATCAAAGGCACTGTCCCCTTTTCTTTTGTATTCCCTTTTAGTATAACAAATAAAGGGTATTAAGGTGAAAATAGGAATAGTTATATTTTTTTACTACTTAATACAATCCCGCTCACTACATATAGAATAGATGCAATATAAAAAATTGTACCAATCGTAAAGAAATCTACTAAATATCCCGTGGCAATAACCGCTACTGCTCCGCCAATGGATGTCCACACATGGTATTTTCCAATCTCATAACCAGCCTTTTCCTGCGCAACCTTTCGTGCTAACGAAGTCTTCTCAGTATTACGCTGCACAGCACCTAAAACGCCCATTACAATTTGAAGAATATACACATGCCAAACTTCCGTGGCAATTGGAAAGCAAAGCATTAAGATTGCCATGGACCAAGCGTATATGATTAATAATTTTTTATCCCCTACTTGATCAGATACCTTTCCCACTAGTGGATATACAAGTGCTGATGTTAAAGCAAATAAGCCATACGCCCAGCCAAATTGCGAGAAGCTATTTCCAACGTTTCGAAGCAATAATATATAAAAAGGAAATACCATACTTCCTGCCATCATGATGATACTTTGCGAAGCCACAAATCTTCTATATGTCATTTCGTATACTCCCTATAAAATAAATTCACAAATCTCTCTTCTGAATCTATTTCCTTCTTTTTCTTGAGAAATTCTTCAATGCGAGGATATGCCCTCTTTAACTGCTCTTTCGTTGGATAAGAATAATACGGCAAATAGTAACTACCATTATGCTTTAAAGTAATATCAATCATCTTTCGAATGACATCCTCTGTTTTCTTTATCTCACTCTCTGAGCGTCCCTGGTTAATCAAAAGAACCAGTGCAAACATATCATCTTTCGCATAGGACAAAACTGCATCTTCATTCTTTTCCACGTAACGAATCGTAATGTTGAGTAAATTAAACTCTTCTTCATTTAATACGTTACGTAAATCATCTATATACTCTGTGAAAGCATCTATAGGCACAAAGTATTCTTGTAACACTTCGGTCCTATTTGGATTTTCATATTCCATAAAAGCACTATCTGATCTCATAACATTATTACGCGTCTCATACTTTCCATCTGTACGTTCAAAATAACCTCTTTGTATATCCCAAAATGTATTCTTTCCCCAATCACTATAACGTGATAACCCAAGCAAAAATTTCGGTGCAGCTATAATATTTTCTTCCTTTAATTCACTGTACTCTTCTCTCATATTTTGATTTTGTGCCAAAGTATAATCTGTCACATACATCTCTTTTAAAAATGAATTTGGAGCAACAGAAATACGCGCTAAGTGCATACGAACATTCTCATCTCTTTTCACTTTCTCTTTGAAATAAGATGCGTATTCTTTATAATCTATCATTCTCGTGTGCATTTCATATAATTCATCATCTGTTAACTTCAGCGTCACATCTAAAATAACTCCAAATAAACCGTAACCCCCAATGACATATGGAAATAACTCTGCATTTTCTTCTCTACTTACATTACGTACCGTGCCATCTGCCATTAACAATCTAAATGAATCTACTGTATCAATCAGTGCCTCATGACGAATATCACGCCCGTGTACATTTACACTTAATGAACCGCCAACAGTAAAAATATTTTGAGACTGCATGACCTGTACCGCGAGGCCATAAGGATTTATTTTCTTCTGAATATCATTCCAGGTGACACCACTTTGAACTGTAATCCGCTTCTTCTCTGGATCAAATTCTAATATTTTATTATATCCTTTCATATCGAGCATCGTGCCATTCGGATAATATGTCTGTCCTCCTTGGCTATGTTGCATGCCTGCAATGGAAATTTTCTCTCCTGAAACTTTTGCATCTCGCACTAATTTTATTAACGAGTGCTCTTCCGTAGCACTTTCAACACGTTTTATTTTTGTCGGAAGCAATTTACCTACATCACTCATAATAGGATGATCAATTTGTTTTTTATACGTATGTACAGACGTTGCAAGCAAAACCGTATATGCGACAATGACCACTGCTATCTTTCTTTTTTTCAAAGGACACTCTCCTTATTAGCAACAAAAAGAGATACCCGTTCTTTCAGGTACCTCTCTTGACAGTGATTACTTTGCTGCTGGCAATTGTATTGGATCAAATTTATCATACGATGTAAACTTTGCATCCGTAATAATGTGCGCTTTATCCTCACCATTGCTACTCATAACCATATCTATCTTTGCTGATTCATATTTAAAATCTTTTGTAATAATATATTCTCCATCTATTTCTTCTATCTTTGCATTTTGGCCTTGTAGCATTTGTTTCTGCTTTTCATCCATACTAGCTAACATACTCTCTGTCTCTTGCCCTTTTAATGCAAACTTCAGCTTATAATTATCTCCACTTTTCTCCATCTTCACTTTATTTAAAATTTCCGATGGAATCTCTAAATTATCTACCATTCCTTGAGTCGCGTTCATTCCGTTAGCATTCAATTGTTCCTCTGGTACAGACATAATTTCACCCGTATTAGGATTTTTTAACTGACCAGCAATTTTGCCACCCACATCATAAACAACAACCTCTGTACCAGAAACATTCATTTCAGAACGAGAATTTTTTTTCTTCGGCTCTAGTTGCATTTTAGCCTTTATTACATTCATCTCTGTTCCTTCAGCCTTTATTCCCACATCATATGTCATCGTTACATTTTCTTCGTTTTTAAAAGCTTCATTCGCTTTATTAAAAACATCCTTCGCTGTTAATTCCTTTTCTTTCTGCACAGCTTCTTTTTTCGGTTCGTCAGTCTTTTTTGTTTTCTCATTACTACACCCTACTCCTAGACCGACTGCAAGTACTAAACTTGAAATTAAAATAAGTTTTTTCATAACGTCCCCTCCTTCCCAAAAATAATATCATCTCTTTTCCTATGAAATCTATATAATTCGTAATATTTATCTTTAAATTTATTTCCTATATAACAACATGTTTGAGAAAAAGTTTAAATATGATGTAAATAATAACAACTCATTTCAGGAGGTCATTATGAAAGCGATTATTTGTACAAAGTACGGACCACCTAATGTTCTCCAGCTTCAAAATGTAGAAAAGCCTAAACCTAAAAAAAATGAAGTATTAGTTAAAATTCACGCAACAAGTGTATCGACTGGAGATTGTAGAATACGTGGCTTTAATAGCCCCCTCTTATTTTGGATTCCTATGCGGATCATATTAGGTTTCAGAAAACCGAGAAAACCTATACTTGGCGTAGAGTTATCCGGTGAAATCGAAGACATTGGAACAGATGTAACACAATTTAAAAAAGGAGATCAAGTTTTTGCATTAACAGAACTAAACCTTGGTGGTTATGCGGAATATACATGCGTGCATGAAAGTGGATTAATAGCATTAAAACCTACCAATGTGACATATGAAGAAGCTGCCGTTATTCCTTTCGGCGGAACTTCAGCATTGCACTTCCTTAGAAAAGGACAGATAAAAAAAGGGCAACGAGTACTTATATACGGCGCCTCTGGGTCAGTAGGGACAGCTGCCATACAACTTGCTAAATACTTCGGGGCGACTGTCACAGCCATTTGTAGTAGTTCGAATTTCGAATTAGTAACAGCTTTAGGGGCAGACAACGTAATTGATTATATGAAAGAAGATTTTACTAAGCAGGGCGAGCACTACGATATTATATTTGATGCAGTTGGAAAATATAAAAAGTCTCTTTGTACAGATGCATTAATGCCTAATGGAAAATATGTATCTGTGAACGGAATGATGGCAAAGGTCAGTAAAGAAGATATGAACCTACTAAAACAACTAGCTGAAACAGGAAAGCTAAAACCTGTTATTGATAGAACTTACCGATTAGAAGAAATTGCTGAAGCTCATATATATGTAGAAAAAGGACATAAAAAGGGGAATGTTTCGATTATCTTAAAATAAAATATATTCAGAAAATATCATTGACAATTCTTTTTGTACGATTTACTATTAGTACCATATTCAAAACTACATACACATACTCTTATCAAGAGTGGCGGAGGGACTGGCCCGATGATGCCCGGCAACCGAGCTTATGACGTATAAGCTAAGGTGCTAATTCCTGCAAAACGAGTTTTCGTTTTGGAAGATAAGAGAGGAATCTATTTCGTCTATTCGGCACCTCTCTTATTTTTGGGAGGTGCTTTTTATTTTGGAACGTATATGAAGGGGGATTTATAGATGAAAAAGGTATTATTAAGCATTGTAAGCGGAGCAGTATTATTATTAGGCGCATGTAGCGTGAGTTCAGATAAAGAGGTAAAAGCATTAGACGAGAAAAAGATTACTGTCGGTGTAACAGGTGGACCACATGAACAAATTTTTGAAAAGGTAAAAGAAGTTGTAGCAAAAGATGGTCTCGAAATTGATATAAAAGTATTTAATGATTATGTAGCGCCAAACGTATCATTAGATGAAAAAAGCCTTGATGTAAATAGTTACCAAACGAAATCGTATTTAGATGTATTTAAAGCTGAACGCAATATGAAATTAGCTGAAGTATTTTCAACAGTAACATTCCCTATGGGCGTATATTCTAAAGATATAAAAGATGTAAAAGACTTAAAAGAGGGCGACGCAATTGCTGTACCAAATGACCCAACGAATGAACTTCGAGCTTTAAAATTATTTGAAAAAGCAGGGGTTTTAAAAGTTGATCCAAAGGCTACAGAAAAAGCGACTGCAAAAGATGTAATTGAAAATCCAAAAAAATTAAAGATTGTCGAATTAGAGGCATCTCAATTACCAACACAACTAAGTGAAGTGAAAGCAGCTGCAATTAACACAAACTTTGCATTAGGTGCAAAATTAAGTCCAGCGAAAGATTCTATCTTCCACGAAGGAAAAGATTCACCATATGTGAACTGGGTCGTTGTTCGTACTGAAAATAAAGATGATGCCGTTGTAAACAAATTAAAGAAAGCTTATCAATCTAAAGAAGTAAAAGAGTTTATCGAGAAAAAATTTGATGGTTCAGTTTTACCATCTTGGTAGGAGCTGACGATAATGATTGAATTAAAAAACATATCCAAAGTATTTACAACAAAAAAAGGGAATGTTGAGGCTCTTAAGTCTACTTCCCTTAAAGTAGAAAAAGGCGAGGTATTTGGAATCATTGGGTATATTGGCGCTGGTAAAAGTACATTGATTCGATGTGTAAATTTATTAGAAAAACCAACGACAGGAAATATCATTGTAAACGAACAAGACTTAACAACGTTATCGACAAAAGAACTAGCAAAATCGAGACAAAAAATCGGAATGATCTTCCAAGGATTCAATTTACTTAAAACTGTTACCGTTTATGAAAATATCGCATTACCGTTACGGCTTGCTGGCATTCCAAAAGCAGAAATTGAAAAAAGAGTAGAAAAGTATTTACGCATTGTCGATCTTTTTAATAGAAAAGATGCGTATCCAAGCGAACTTTCTGGTGGTCAAAAACAGCGTGTTGCAATTGCTCGTGCGCTATCACATGAACCTGAAGTGTTATTAAGTGATGAAGCCACGAGCGCATTAGATCCCGAAACAACCGATTCTATCCTTGATTTGTTATTAAAGATTAACGAAGAAATCGGAATTACGATTTTACTCATTACACATGAAATGAATGTCATCCAGCGTATATGTGACCGCGTTGCTGTTATGGAACATGGATCTGTAGTCGAAAGTGGGACTGTAAAAGATATTTTCACAAACCCACAACATGTAACCACGAAGAAATTTGTAAATAGCGCATTTGCAGCGAAAATTCCAAAAGAGGTACAGAAAGAACTACAAAGTACTGGAGAAATTGTAACACTTTCATTTATTGGCACTACTTCAGGGGAACCTGCCTTAGCCGTTGCCACAAAACGTTTCCAAGTGTATCCGAATATTTTATCCGGTAATATTACGCAGTTAAAACATGAAGCATATGGGAAACTAGTCGTTCATATGCAAGGGGAACAAAATGAAATCCACCGTGCTTTATCATTTTTACAAGAGCAAGGAATCATCGTAGAAGGAGGTAGAACAGATTATGGGAAACAAGTCCTTTTTGGATGAATGGGGTAAAGTCATATGGGAAGCCACAATCCAAACCTTTCAAATGACATCTATCTCATTACTCATCTCGATCCTTATTGCATTACCACTTGGCGTCACACTTGTTTTAACGAGACCTGGTGGGCAGCGTGAAAATAAAATCATCTATCCTATTCTTAATACAATTATTAATATCATTCGCTCTCTTCCATTTATCATTCTATTATTCTTTATTTTACCTTTTACAAAATTTCTAATGGGAACGTCCATTGGCGTGCAAGGTGTTATCGTACCGCTTGTCGTCTTCACAGCCCCTTATATCGCACGTTTAATGGAGACAGCTTTACTAGAAGTCGATCGCGGTGTCATTGAAGCCTACCAAGCGATGGGAGTCTCTACTATAAAAATCATTTGGCACGTCATGGTGAAAGAAGCTCGTCCCTCCCTTGTACTCGGATTAACAATCGCAACGATCGGCTTAATCGGCGCAACAGCAATGGCTGGCCTTGTAGGTGCTGGCGGGCTAGGGGATTTAGCATACCGCTTCGGACATTTACGCTACGAGCCTGAAGTAATGTATGCAACCGTCTTTATTTTAATTATCCTCGTTCAAGGATTACAGTCTTTAGGGAATGGTGTTGCACGAAGATTGAAGAAAGATTAAAAAAGAAGGCATCTCACCCTGGTGAGATGCCTTCTTTTTTATCTTTTAAATCCACCTTCTGAATGAATAACTTGCCCAGTAATCCACTCGGCCTCTTCACTTACTAAAAATTTAATGAGTCTAGCTGCATCCCTTGGCTCACCAATTCTGCCAAAAGGAAACATCGGCTTTAACCCTTGTTTTATCTCTTCAGTCATCCATCCTGTATCGGTTGGTCCTGGATTAATTGCATTCACTGTTATTCCTAAATGAGCTACCTCTGCTGACAACGTACTAGTAAGAGCATCAATAGCTCCCTTCGTTGTCGCATAAGCTAGTTCTCCTGCCATAGGACCTTGAAATTGCCCCGAAGTAATATTAACAATTCTACCACCAGATTTCTTATCAAATCCCCGGGAAAATTGACTACTGAGCAATGTAGTCGCACGAACATTTACCATATAATGCTTATCTAATTCTTCAGCAGTCAACGTAGAGAAATCATTATTCGTAGAATATGCTGCATTATTAATTAATATATGAGGGTACCCTAATTGTTCAGTAACTTTATTTATAAGCTCTTTTGGTGCATCATTCTGAGTTAAATCTAACTCCATACTTGATACTTTAACACCGTTTTTTAGTAACTCTTCTTTTAATTGTATTTGTTCATTTTTATCAACGCCCCAAGGCATCTCTTTATCGTAAGCTGTCCAATACGTAAAAAATATATCGTATCCTGATTCTGCTAATTCTTTACAAATCGCTGCCCCTATACCATCTAGACGACTTACCCCTGTAATAACTGCTACTTTATTTTTTAATTGGTTCATCATATACTCCTCCAAGTTTAAAGGACGCATATTTTATATAAGAGATATAAACTTTCCCACAAAAAAGACAGATACATAAAATAGGCACCTATCCTTATAAAAGGGATGTACAAGCCAAATATGCATTCCTTGAATGATTTACAGATAACTAAACAAACCCTCGCTTATGAGAGCAAAATTTATCTATCTAGTAGTTTCTAATCATTACAAGTTCATCCACATATTGAGTCTTTGTCTCCTTTACATATATCTCTATTCTTAGTTTATCAAAGCAGATAAAATGTTACAAAAAATAAAACAATTATTCACAACCTATCCTTGTTCACATTCTCTCCATTGTGAATCTTTTCACATTGGATATATAATAAACGTGTAAATACAATATTGGAGGGATTTCAATGGTTATCAATTTTTTAAGAACTGATAAACGTGCTACTTTCATATTATTACTTTTACGGCTTTACATAGGATATACATGGTTCGCTGCTGGGATAGGCAAAGTCTTCGGACAATCTTTTGACGCAAGTGGCTTTCTAAAGGGTGCTATTGCTCAAGCATCAGGGGACCACCCTGCAGTACAAAATTGGTGGGCAGATTTCCTTCAACATTTTGTCCTTCCAAACGCAGACCTATTTAGCTTTTTAGTTCAATGGGGAGAAATTTTAGTAGGTCTAGGTTTGATTTTAGGCGGATTAACAAAAACAGCTGCATTTTTCGGAATCATAATGAATCTTTCATTTTTATTAAGCGGAACTGTTAGTGTAAACCCAAACCTGCTTATTTTGACTATGTTCATTTTAGTTGCAGGGCAGAACGCTGGACGTATTGGATTAGATGGCTATGTTTTCCCTAAACTTTTCCGTAAAAACAACCACAGAACATATAAATTAAGTAAAACTGCGTAGTAACAATTTACTTTTAAAATATAAATAAGAAAAAGAGCCTGAATATAGGCTCTTTTTCTTATTTATCCTAATTTAAACTTTTAATGAACCACGAAAACCTCTGGCAGCATAGTAAGAGTCTGCTCCATTGTGGTACACGAAAACATGTCCAAAGCGATAATCGCAAAATAGAGCACCACCAAGCTCTCTAATATCTGAAGGTGTTTGTACCCAACTCGATGATTTCATATCAAAATCTCCAAGTTGTTGTAACTCTCGATATTGTTCTTCCGTTAATAACTCAATACCCATAGCGGCCGCCACATCAATAGCGTTATTTTCTGGTTTATGCTTTTTTCTTGATTCTAACGCTTCAAGATCATAACAAAGACTTCTGCGGCCTTTAGGACTCTCCTTTGAACAATCATAGAAAGTATATTCGTCCTTTTCTTCATCATAACCAATAACATCCGGCTCACCACCAGTTACTTCCATTTCGTTAAGTGACCACAATTTTTCATTATTAGTAGTTAGCTTCGCTTCAACTTTAGCCCATTCAAGACCTTCATGGCGGTTCATGTTTTTCTCAAAACGAGCTTGCAATACTTTCAATAACTCTTCACGTTTTTCTACTAGTAAGTCATTTTTATTTCCTGTCATATTAGTCCTCCCTGATGTATGTACTGATAGTAGTTTAAGTATATATTTTATAATAAATCATCTCAATATGAAGACCGTTTCAATCATATGTCTTGTACAAACATCTATTACAAAGTCCTAAAACCCTCCATACTCTCTTCAAGCATATAGTGTGAAAACCACATCAAGTTCTGCTTCATAATAGCCACATGAACTCCTGGTTGGTCAGAACTATATGCCATTCCTTTAAATATAATTAATTCTGTATCAACTTCCATATCCATTAATCCTTGATATAGATCATATGCATTTGTAATCGGAATTCTTGCATCCTTTTCCCCATGTTGAATTAAGGTAGGCGTACAAGCTGATTTAATATACGTCATAGGTGATGTCTTCGTATATATATCTGGATCATTCCATGGAGTATTTCCTAAATACATTCTAATAAAGTAAGGTATATCTGTATTTACATAATGGGTACTCCAGTTAGTTATTCCACCGCCAACTGAAATAGCTTTAAACCTGCTACTAAATGTAGAACAAAAAGCTGATACATATCCACCGTTGCTCCATCCCATAACTCCTACTCTATCTTTATCTACTATCCCTTGATCAACTAGTTTATCAACTCCTGATATAACATCGTCGTAGTCAGCAATCCCCTGTTTTCTATAGTTAGCTTTTAAAAATTCATTACCATAACCTGAACTTCCTCTGTAATTTGGCTCTAAAACGATAAAGCCTTTTTCAACAAACTGTTCAATCGGATATTTCTCATTGAAGCAGTCTGAAAATATCGGAAAAGATGCCCAAGCCGGACCACCGTGAATTACTACTAATAAAGGATATTTTTTATTAGTGTCAAACTCTACTGGCGTTGATAAAACACCTTCTATTTCAAGACCATCACTACTTTTCCATGAGATGATTTCCCTGTTACTTTTAAGTTTCCCTTTGAAAAAGCTATTTTCATCCGTTATTTTTTTATCGTCTAAATAGATTTCAAAGGTTTCATTTGTTATAGCCTTATTATAGGTTATATGATTTCCATCCTTTGTTATAGAGGCATCCATTATAAAGCCATCTATCTTGTCGCTTAATGCTTCCACAGTGCCATCTTCAGCTAGTAATCCAATACGATAATTCGTTTTATCCTGCCATCTAATTAAAATTCCTTTAGCTGTCCACTGTAATGGCATAACTGTACTATCAAAGTTTGTTAGAGGCTGAATTACCTCTCCAGTATTCATATCATATATCTCTAACGTACTATCTTGTATATGGTTTCTATAGTAATCCTTCTCTCTTATGCTTGCTGTGTAACATATTTTACTGCCGTCAGGAGAAAAGCAAACACTCCCTCCCAACAACTTATCCACATTCAGCTTTTGTAGCTCTCCAGCTTTAATATGGAGTATGTATAGATCTCCATTTATATAATCTGCCATATTTGAGCTTGGTGTCGTTATAAATACAACCTTTTTACTATCATTTGAAATATCAAATTCATGGATATGAAAGTCCTTACCATCCGTTAATTGATAAACAACTCTGTTCTCGTGTTCATCTGTATCACTTTGTATCACCTTTTCTATTTCAATGTAATATAAACAATTATTCTGGTGTTCCTTACCTATATGTTGAAAATCTCCATATAGGTCCTTACGTTTCTTTATCTCTTCACATTCTTTTGACTGCGTAACATAATAAAGACCCTTGCCAGTAGGACCCCATTTGAATGTACTGACTCCTTCTTTCTCATCAGTAATTTGAACCTCTCTATAATCATCTAGTGACTTAACAAATATCTGATTTTCCCCATCACCAACTGGACTAAGATATGCGATACACCTAGCATCTGGAGACCATAATGGGTGTGTACTATCTATATCACCATTTGATAATGGGTAACTCTGCTTCTTATCTTTTTCATATATCCATACATGATTCCTATATATATTGTCTTTCCAATCAGCCATCTTCTTAACAAATGCTACGTTTTTACCATCATCACTTATGTTTGTACTTGATACGGTTGGTAATGAAATAATCTCTTCTATACTTAAATATGTTTTTGCTTTCACTTTCATATAATAAGCCCCCTTGTAATGTCCATGAATCTACCGTCTCTTCTTGTCGTAATAAAGGAAATTGTTCACGGATACTTAAAATAGTAACGGAAAATTCAGATAAATAAAAGTGAATCCGATAAAGTAAAACTTTAATCTATAGAGTTCTATCCACTTACCAATTCTAGATGTTCTTTTTC
>NZ_JBNLYC010000086.1:0-18727 GCF_050172015.1 Bacillus sp. GMa5/1
ATAAATTACTTAAACTCCTCGGTTCTAAAGGTGCAAAAAATTTATATTTCTCTGAACCAATTCTTGATACAAACGGATTATTAGAGGTAAATAATACTACTCCATTAGATATTTGGGACATTAGCAATAATGAGTTAATTATTACTGGCGAAGATAATGAGTATGCGTTTATGAGTATATTCGATTCCTTTACAACCTTATTATTAGCTAAAGAAGAAAATATAGAATATATTGTTCATTCAATGAACGTTGAAGCTGTCATTTGTGACAAAAAAACAATGATTGATTGGTATTTTTAAATTAGTAGTTTCTTAAACTATAAAAAAGAAACTTGCGCTTATACACAAGTTTCTTTTTTATAACATCCTTATTTTTTCACAACTTCATGTCCACCGAACTGATTACGTAGTGCTGAAACTACTTTTCCATGGAATGTATCATCTTCCTGAGAACGATAGCGCATAAATAATGACATAGCGATTACTGGTGCTGCAGCTTGAAGTTCAAGTGCAGTTTCAACAGTCCATTTTCCTTCTCCTGAAGAGTTCATTACACCTTTAATGCCATCTAGTTTCGGATCTTCTGCAAATGCTTTTTCAGTTAAGTCCATTAACCAACCACGGATAACTGATCCATTCGCCCATACTTTTGCAACATCTTCATAATTGAAATCAAAGTCACTCTTATCTAGTACTTCAAATCCTTCAGCGATTGCTTGCATCATGCCGTACTCAATACCGTTATGAACCATTTTTAAGAAATGACCACTACCAACACGGCCAGCATAAGAATAGCCATTTTCTACTGCTAAATCTTTAAATAAAGGTTCTAATTGGTCGTAAATTTCTTTTTCTCCACCAACCATTAAGCAAGCACCGTATCTAGCTCCTTCTACACCGCCTGATGTACCGATATCTACATAATGTAATCCGAAGCTTTTTGCTTCTTCAGCACGGCGTAACGTATCTTTATAGAATGAATTTCCGCCTTCAATAACGATATCACCTTCATCTAATAACGGATAAACATCTTTTAGTACTGACTCTACAACTTCTCCTGCAGGCACCATTACCCAAATTGTACGAGGAGCTTCTAGTTCAGCGATCATTTCTTTTAATGTATGACGTGCAGTAATTCCTAGTTTTCCTGCCTTTTCAACAAGCTCTTGATTTACATCGTATACAACTACTTCATGCTTGTCTTCATATAAGTGTTCAGCTAATGGGAATCCCATTTTTCCTAATCCAATTAAACCTAGTTTCATATTAATCAATCTCCTATTCTATACAAATATATTTAATATCGAAATTAGCCCAAGTGCTACTACAGATAATATAGTCTCCATTGCAGTCCATGTTAATAATGTTTCTTTCACAGTCATTCCGAAATACTCTTTAATCATCCAAAATCCTGAATCATTCACGTGTGATAAAATTAATGACCCTGCACCAGTTGCAAGTGCTAATAATTCAACATTTACACCTGGTGTGCTTGCTGCAATCGGCGCAACAATACCAGCTGCTGTCATCATAGAAACAGTTGCCGATCCAGTTGCAATTCGAATAAGTGCCGCAATTCCCCACCCTAATAATATCGGTGAAATATGTGATTCTTTCGCCATATCTGCAATTGTCGTTCCAATTCCAGAATCTAATAATACTTTATTAAATGCTCCGCCTGCACCAATCACTAACAATATGTTTGCAATAGGTCCAAGGCAATCATTTGTAAATTGTAACACTTTATCTTTTGAGAAACCTTTTGCATATCCAAGACTAAAGAAAGAGTAAATGGTTGCAATTAATAAAGCCACAATCGGATCTCCAATAAAGTGTAATACTTGTGCTAGTTGACTCGTTTTATTTAATGCAACTTCTGCTATTGATGCACCAAGCATAAGAAATACTGGAAGTAAAATTGTAAACAATGTATTCCCAAAGCTTGGAAGCTCTTTTTTATTATCTTTTTCAATAAATTGCTCCGCTATATCTAATGGTACTTCCTTATGTATACGAGCACCAATCCATTTCCCGTAAAGTGGACCTGAAATAATTGCAGTTGGAAGTCCGACAATTAATGCATATAAAATTGTCTTCCCTACATCTGCTTTAAAAATACCAACTGCCGCCATTGCCGCTGGATGCGGCGGCACTAGTCCGTGCACAACGGATAGTCCTGCTACTAGCGGGATACCGATTGTAATAAGTGATACCCCTGTTTCTAATGCAATTGTAAATACTAACGGAATTAATAGTACAAATCCAACTTGGAAAAATACCGGAATCCCTACTAAAAATGCAACGAACATCATCGCCCAGTGAACTCGTTTCTTCCCAAAACGATTAATTAATGTGTTAGCGATACGTTCAGCACCACCAGATTCGGCCATCATTTTTCCAAGCATCGTTCCTAGTGCTAAAACTATTGCTAAAAATCCTAACGTATTACCAAGTCCTAGTTTAATAGAATCAATAATTCCTGGATCTTTTGGTGAAGTTCCAATTAAAGGCATTCCCATTGCTAATCCTACACCAATTGCTGTTAAAATTAATGCGACAAATGGATGCCATTTTACTACCGTAATAAGTAAAAGTAGTATGACAACTGCCGCTAGTACGATCCCAACTACCATTTCTCCCAATCCCCCTATTTTTTACGTTGGAAAGCAGCTATACAATCAAATTCTTCTTTCAAGCGATTGTAAAGTCGTTCATACATATAAAACATTTCTAAATATATAGCCGTATTTTCTTTATTCGGTACATGATGATGGACAATATCAATCCAATCCTTTACCTCTTCAAGAGAATCAATTTTTCCTACAGCATACAAAGCAACTGCCGCTGCCCCAAGCGCAGATGCTTCATGACTTTCAGGTACAAGCAATTCTTTTCCCATCATATCGGACAACATTTGTCTCCAAAATGCAGATTTTGCAAACCCTCCTGAAACTCGTATTTCAGTAAGTGGCCCTGTACAATCCCTGATTGCGAGTGCTACTGAATATACACTCATACAAACACCTTCCATCACTGCACGTATAAAATGTTCTCGCTTATGCTGAAGATTGATTCCAAAGAATGTACCACGAGCATTTGCATTCCAGTAAGGTGCGCGTTCTCCAGATAAGAAAGGTAAGAACAATAGCCCATCCGCTCCAGCTGGTACGCTTTCTGCATATTTAATTAATAAATCATAAGGATCAATGCCGAGCTTTCTTGCTACTTCTTGCTCTGGACTACCAAATTCATCACGTAACCATCTCAGTAATATTCCGCCGTTATTCGTTGGACCACCGATTACCCAGTGCTCATCTGTTAATGCGTAACAAAACGTTCTCCCTTTCTCATCTGTATTTATATTTGATGAGATTGTTCGAACCGCACCACTCGTTCCAATCGTAATTGCAGCCGCACCCGGTGATATCGCACCAACTCCTACATTTGCAAGAACCCCATCACTTGCTCCGATGACAATTGGTGTTTCTGCACTTATCCCCATCTTCTGTGCTAATTCTGGCTTCATACCTGATAAAATATATGTAGTTGGTACAGGGGTTGATAATTTTTCTGGTGACATATGTAACATAGTTAAAACATCTTTATCCCAGTTTAATGTTTCTAAATTAAATAACCCCGTAGCAGAAGCAATCGAATAATCAACTACGTAGCGTGAAAATAATTGGTAAATCACATACTCTTTAATGGAAATGAATTTATAGGCACTTGTATATAACTCTGGTTCCTCTTCTTTCATCCATAACAATTTAGAAAGTGGTGACATCGGATGAATCGGTGTACCTGTACGTCTATAAATTTCATGCCCATTCATTTGTTGTAATAATTTTTCTGATTGCTTCGTACTTCGATTATCTGCCCAAATGATAGAACGCGTTAATGGCGCACCATTTTCATCTACTGCAATTAATGCGTGCATAGCTGTACTAATACCGATTGAAGAAATATCTTCTGGTAATACATTACCTTTTTCAATGGCAACGCTTACACTTTTGTATACAGCGGCACATATTACATCAGGATCTTGCTCAGCCCATCCTACATTCGGTTGAATAATTGGGTAATCGATTGCATGTGATGCAATGACTTTTCCTTTTTCTGTGAACACAACCGTTTTTGTACTTGTGGTACCGATATCAATCCCGATTACTCTCCCCCTTGTTTCCATGCGAATCTTCCCTTCATTTCTAGCAAAATACGATTTAGTAAACCGTTTACATGAATTAGTATATAAAATATTTTTTCATTTATCAAGTTATAAAAAGAAAATTTTTTTCATATCAAAAAATAAATCCCCTCATTCCATTTCACTTATATACTACATTTAGCTTTTCCATGGGGTAAAATTACGTTATATTCGTTACGCAATACACTCTTTCCTCTCATTAACAACACATACATAGTCCTCCATACGTTCTACTTATTTGCTTGAAGAAAGAGTTGAAAAGCAATATTCATTTTTAGCGGTCACGTAACATCACCATCAAGCCAAGAAAAGTAACTAACCGCAGAATGAGAATTCTGTGCATTTTGCTCTTATTTATTGTTTTAGGTTCACTAGTCTTTTATCTTGATAAACATAGAGCGTGGCCCCCCTACTATCACTTTTTTATCTTGTAAATATATCTTGCATACTATAAAACCGAAAAGTATTTTTATTTTTCAGAAAAATAAAAACAATAACACGAAATTTATTGTATAATGTTGTAAAAAGATGTCGGAGGGATTTAATGTTAAATAAAATATCTCAATTCACAATTAAGCTTTCATCAATTCTTTTATCACTCTTACTATTATTAAATTTACCTTATTTATTTATCACTCAACAAGGATTTACCTTTCAACCAATTTATTTTTTTAATCAGACCGTTACTATGTTAAAACAGGTTTTTTCCCCTGAATCATTAGTGATTATAGGATCAGACCCGAAGCTTGGCCATTTCAAAAAAACACCATTATTTCCAACTGTTTTAGAACCTTACCTATATTCATTTACTATATTATTTTTAGCCTTTTTTCTTGCTCTCTTTTTATCATCTAGCATGGCATTTTTTTATTTTTTAGCAAAAGATTATATAAAAAAATGGATAAACCGAATTGTGTTCATATTAGAAGCTGTCCCTGATATGATGATGATGATTTGTTTGCAAATATTTTTCATATGGGTACTTCAGAAATTTGGGGAATCTCCTGTCACTATTATTTCTTTTAATGAAAATCGAGCTTATTTACTCCCTATTTTATCATTAGCTGTCTTACCTACATTACAAATGTTTCGGATGATGGTGTTATACATAAAAGAAGAGCAAGGAAAACATTACGTAGAGGTTGCATATGGAAAAGGCCTTTCATCAAGTTATATACTATGCATTCATTTATTCAAAAATATATCTATCCACTTCTTCCACCATTTAAAAACGATTTTTGTTTTCTTACTTTCTAATTTATTCATTTTAGAATTTGTTTTTAATATGGAAGGCATTATTCAATTTTTATTTAATAAGGCGTTTGTTTCACCTCCAGCTGCATTTATCACACTTGTTATGATTGTTTTACCATTTTACGCCATTTTCCAAATAGTCTCATTCATGATGAATAGATGGAAAAAGCAATTGAAAGGAGTATCATTATGAAATCTATTTGGAAATCAAAACGCTTTTTAATCGGCTTTACTTATCTATTCATACTTATTTCAGCTAGTTTTATTTATAGTTGGTTCTTTAAAGATAACATCCCAAAACCTCCTCAGTTACTTTACAATGACAATAACGAATTACTTGGAAAGGCCCCCTTTCCGCCATCGTTAATTCCACCTTTTGGATCTGATCGTTTTGGAGAGTCTGTTTTCTTACAAATTGTAGAAGGAGCAAAATTCACTATTTTATTGGCCATGGCAATTAGCTTCTTTCGAATTTTATGCGGAACATGTATAGGAATCCTCTTAAGTTTATTTGCTCCAAAACTCAAGAGATTTTTCCAGTCATGCTCAGAAGTTTTTTATTATATTCCAACTCTATTTATCGCATTCATACTCATCACGCCCGTTAATATTATAATCACATCAAATGCTGATGGGGTAGATCCAAATATTTCATTTACGTTTTATCAAGTACTCGTACTTATTTTCGTCGCTCTGCCTACACTTTCTTTATACATATCCTCAGAAGTTGATGAATTTATGAAACAAGATTACATCTTAAGTTCACAATTACTGGGGGCTAGTCGTTTTCATATTATAAAAAAACACTTACGAGTCTTATTACTTGACCGCTTATTTGTATTATTTATGGAACATATCGTCCAAACACTCATACTCGTTATCCATTTAGCGTTGCTTAACATTGTAATTGGCGGCATACAAATGCGTGAACTCTATGACGGAGTGCTCAAACCTGTTTCTCTATCTAATGATTGGGCAGGTCTTATTGGATTAAATCGTAATGAAATGAATCTTTCATGGTGGATTATTTTTTATACTCTCGCTTCATTCTTTATTACGATTCTATTTATTAAGCTTATGACCATCGGGATTCAAGATGCACTGAAAGCAAGAGATTCGCAAATTGTAGCAATTCAAAACGTTCCAGATCATAAAAAATTCGTTAAACATAAAGATTCCTTTTCGTTTGCAAATAAAGTAAACCTTTAATCATTTCTCATTAATCAAGTATTAATTGGCATTGATATTATAGAAAATAAAGAAGATGATTCCTATTAAATACAGGGATCATCTTCTTATGCTGTCTAACTTTTTTACATGTCCTTTGCTAGACTCATGCTTTTTATATTTAAAGTGAATTATTTGCAATCACAATTATGTTTTTTAAAATCAATTACCATACGCCCTTGAATTCTACCTTGTTCCATTTCTTCGAATACATTTTGTACTTTATCTAGAGAACAAGTTTGAACAACCGGCACTACTTTTCCTTCTGCCCCGAACATAAACGCCTCTTCCAAATCTTTACGAGTACCAACTAGAGAACCAACTACTTCAATTCCATCCAGTACAAGTCGTGGGATGTTTAAGTCCATTGTTTCTACTGGTAGCCCTACTGCAACTACTTTACCGCAAGCACGTACTGCATCAACTGCTGAGTTAAAGGCTACTTTAGAGACTGCTGTTACTACCGCAGCATAAGCGCCACCAAACTCCTCTTGCACAATTTTATCAGCAGGACCTTGAGAAATTGGATTGATAGTCATATCAGCACCAACTTCTTTCGCTAAGGCTAATTTGTCGTCATTAATATCTACTGCGATTACCTTTGCACCAAATACATTTTTAGCATATTGGATAGCTAAGTTACCTAATCCACCGCAGCCATAGATTACAATAGGTTGACTAGGTTTAATATCTGATACTTTAATAGCTTTATATGTAGTTACACCAGCACAAGTAATTGATGATGCTTGAGCAGGATCTAATCCTTCTGGTACTTTTACCGCATAATCAGCTGTAACGATACATTGTTCAGCCATACCACCATCCACTGAATAACCAGCGTTTTTAACTTCACGGCAAAATGTTTCTCTACCAGTTACGCAATATTCACAACGTCCACAAGATTGGAACATCCATGCAATACTTACACGGTCACCTATCTTTAGTGAAGTAACATCATCAGCTATTTTCGTAACAATACCTACACCCTCATGACCAAGAATACGGCCATCAGTGTTACCAAAATCATGATTCGCAACGTGTAAATCAGTGTGGCAAACTCCACAATACTCTACATCTACTAACGCTTCACCTGAGTGTAACGGACGTAATTCTTTGTCAATCACTTCGATGTTTGCTTTGCTGTTTTTATTAACCACTACTGCTTTCATATGTGATCTCCCCTTTAGTGTTTTAGCATTTTAATGAGTTTATCTCACAACTACTTTCTTCACTACTTTGGCTAGTTATTCTACCAAATTTAAGTGTTCAATCATCATTACATCTTCATCATAACATGACACTTCATAAACAACTTGTGAAATTATGAACAATATTTGAATTATTACACAAATCGGTCTTTATTTTAAATTTTTAAAAATGAGAGTTTATCATTGACTATAAGTAAGTCACATATTTCTAAAACAAAATAAATTAACAAACTTCTCACCGATAAAAAAGCTCTTCACTCAATATTTTCTACATGTAAACACTTAGTTTCACAGTAATATCCTTTGCCACCAACATAAACTTTTTCTATTTTATTTTTGCTATTGGTTGCTAATTTAACTAATATTTCAGAAGGCGAGTGTAAAGAATAACCTTGTTCAAATACATAGACTTCTTTTTTCAAGTAGTCCTGTTCATAAAGGTAGCAAGCTAATGCACCGTTCGAAGTTCCAGTCGCTGCTTCTTCATTGATGTCGTATAGCGGAGCAAAATTTCTGCATATAATTCGATTGTCATTAAAAGTATATAGATGCATCCCGACAACATTATAATACTTGCTGATTTCTTTAATTTTTTCAAAATTAGGTTGCAGTGCATGTAATTGTGTTTCGCTTTTTATAGGAATTAAAATATCTTTTAAGCCCGTGGAGACAATTTGAATTGGGTATTTATTTTCTATATCTTTACTATCAAAACAGTCGATGAACTCGTTTGGAGATACAACATCATAGAATATCGGTTTATTTTGTTCCATGAATATGATGTCATCTTTTATAGTAATAGTAAGAACACCGCTGTTCGTTTCAATCGTATAGCGATTCCTGAAAAGTTTATTTAAATGCATTAGTATCGCGAAAGAGCCAATTGTCGCATGACCACATAAATCAACTTCTTCTTTTGGTGTAAAATACTCAAATTTATAATCAGCAAGTTCAGATTCTGATATAAATGCGGTTTCCGCATAGCCCAGTTGTTTGGCTATTTCCATTTTTTGAGTAGTGGTCAATGTATTCTCAATAAATACCACTCCTGCTTTATTTCCGCCTTTATGATCCTTGCTAAATGCACTTGCAACATAAACGGATATTTTCATAAGACACCTTCCTCACTTATAGTAAATTGTAGTATAGAAAGCACTACATATAAATTCCATTGGATAAATTATCCCTAAAATAAGAAACAAACTATTTTTAGCATTTGAACTCTCCAAAAATAGTTTGTCTACAGTCTGAAAGCTCTTCATTTGAAGAGCTTTTTTTATATTCGCTTCATCGAAATCGTTTCACGTATACTTTGTAAATTTTTTAGAGTTTCCTCTTGTCGCTGCAACGACAACCCTACATACAAAGTATCTAATAAGCTTAACTGTGCTAATCTTGATGAACTTGCTTCTGTGCGGAATTCAGTCTCACGTGTTGATGTATATAACGTTATATCAGCAAGTTGACTTAATGCTGATTTCTTATAGCTCGTAATCGCAATAATTTTGGCTCCTCTTGCTTTCGCTACTTCTAACGCTTCAAGTAATCCTTTATTGCTACCAGAATGAGAAATACCAATAACAACTGAATTTTCCGAGAGTAAACCTGCCCCCATAATTTGAAAATGCGAATCAGTATGAGCGATACAAGAAATACCCGTTCTCATAAACTTATGATACGCATCCATTGCAATAATACCAGAGCCACCATTTCCATAAAACTCAATTCGACTTGCTTCTTGTAAGGCTCGTACAGCCTGCTCAAGTGCCGTTTCATTAAGCAAATGTAAAGTATCTTGCAGTCCTGTAATATGCGAATGAAAAACTTTTTTAGCAACAGTTACCATACTATCTTCTGCTGATACCTCTTCATGGATATTTTGCATCGGTGTATGTACAATTTCACGAGCTAATGTAATCTTTAAATCTTGAAAACCTTGCAAACCAAGGTTTTTACATAAGCGGAATATCGTAGCTTCGGAACTATTCGTAACTTCAGCTAATTCTGTAATAGATTTATGTACAACATCTTGTGGATGTTTCAAAATATGTTCGGCAATACTTCGCAATTTCGGTGATAAACCATTTAACGAAGCCTGAATCTTTCCAATCCCACTTCTTGTACCAGGCATAGCATATCCTCCCCTTCCATCGTAGCTTTATCCTGTAAAAACCGATTAGTTGAACTAATCATCAGTGGGGATGGTCCTCCACTGATTAGAGTTTCACTTTATTGTACCTAATTATCGAAAGAAGAAAAACCTATATTAGGGATTACTATAATTTTTAATTGCTCCTATGTATTCTGTCATACGATATAACAGAATTATTCATGCTTATGAATAATTCTCTCCATGTTTCACTGCGTATAATGCGGCTTGCGTACGATCATCCACTTCCAATTTAGCTAAAACGTTTGAAACGTGTGTTTTCACAGTTTGTTCTGTAATATGAAGTTCTGCTGCAATCTCCTTGTTGCTTCTTCCTTTCGCAATTTCGCGAAGTACCTCTTGCTCTCTTTTCGTTAACATTGAAAAAGGATTTTCTACTTCCTTCTTTACTGCAGAACGCCCCATTAATGCAGGTGTTACTTTCGGGTGAAAATTCGCATTTCCTTGATGTACTGCAATAATAGAAGCGACAAGTTGCTCAGGTTGTACTTCTTTTAATTGATAACCATCTGCTCCAGCTTCAAGTGCTGGTATAACATAATCTTGCTCTGAAAAACTACTTAATATAAGTACCTTTATCGTCTCATCGTATTGCTTTAGACGTTTTGTTGCCTCAATTCCATCCATTTTCGGCATCGATACATCCATTAGCACGACATCTGGTTTTTCTTTTTGCACGAAATGTAATGCCTCTTCGCCATTTTCCGCTTCCCCAATAATTTCAAATTCTTCTCTCGTTTTCAAAAAGAATACAAGTCCTCTTCGAACGATATGATGATCCTCAACTAGTAGCAGTTTAATCTTCAACCTTATTCTCCCCTTCAAATCGGCAATTGAATTTCTATTTTTGTACCCTTTTTCAGCTCCGTTATAATTTGAAACGATCCCTTCATTAACTGAATACGTTCCTTCATACTTTTCAGACCAAGTGCTGATTCCCTTACTTGTTTTTGTATAAATCCTATTCCATTATCTTCTATGTAAAAATGTAACTGGTTATTTTCTATTTTTAAAAGAACATGTACCTTTTCACACGAAGCATGCTTTTTACAATTATGTAGCGCCTCTTGGCTAATACGCCATAAAACTTCTTCTATTTCATCCCCAATTGAAACCATCCCATCAATTCGAACTTCCACTTGAACTCCTAATAACTTCCCGTAATTTTGAATTGCTTCCGCTAATCCTTTCTCTAATCCTTCAGGTCTTAATTGCCAAATTAATAGCGTCATCTCTTGTAATGCTTCTTGTGATAATTCTCCAATATAACTTAACATCTCTTGCAATTCTCTATCTTGCGTCATATTCAGAGTACCTTTCGCTGTTAGCATAATAGAAAATAACAATTGTTTTACTGAATCATGTAAATCACGTGCAAGTCGATTTCTTTCCGCTACCACTACATATTTACGTTCTTTCTCAACTAATTGAATACGTTGTATTGTCGTTCCAATTTGAAATGCAATTGATTCTAATAACGCTAACTCTTCCTCTGAAAAATAAGTTTTATGAGGTGCAGCCACATTTAGTAGACCAAATTTTTCTAATCCAGACCTAAGCGGAATAGTCGCATGATGTGTAACATCTTCTGTCTCTCCCCAATTACATTCAATTGCATCTTCTATTCGCTTACATTCAATAATATTAGTCGCTTTTTCCAATCTCCCATTTACAAAACGTTCTACACACCAACAGTTTCCTTCACACATCGGCTTCTTCTTTTGCCACGTAAGAGCCTCTGGTAAATTTTCGTCTACAAGCATGCTGTGCTTTCCACTTTCATCAATAAAGAATATCCACCCTGTTTGTAAATTCATTACTTGTAACAATGTATGCAACACTTTTTCTAACATATCCTGTAAGTTTGTTGCTTCATTTAATAATTCAGCAATTTCTTTTAATGCTTCTAAACGACGCATCTCTTTTTCTTCAAAGTTCATTCTCATCACCAACTACAATTATAACATTAAGAAATTTCTAAATTCTATAAATAAAAAAAGAACCGAATTCCTTCAGCCCTTTCTTTATATCAATCATTTTATTATTGTTATTCTATCCAATGTTGGAAGCAGAATTTTTGTTAACAAACGATTCTACTTTAGTTGTCCGATAAAGATTGTCCACCATGGATATGCTGTAAACCTTCAGTAGTAACAACCATATTCGCTGCTGGCATTTGCACTTGATTTTTATGGAACATAGACATTAATTCAAATCTTACTTGTCTAGAAGTTTCAAAATAATCTTCTGGCTTTATTAAACCTGTAATACAAAATTCATAGCCAACATATTTCAAGTTAGGATTTAAGTCTGTAACACCGACGTATTTAAATGGTTCAACAGCCTCATCCTCTACTCTATAAAGAGTTTGATTCAATTTTTCATTGCATATAACACATACTTCTTCTAACAATTCCTTCACTCTTGTTGGATCTTCCTGATAACTTACCGTGATGCGTTCAATTACACGCATCCATCCTTTATTAAAATTTTGTATCGTTCTAATCTCTCCGTGCGGGATGGTAAGTAGTTTTCCTGACCATTCACGAATTTGCATAAAACGAATACTAATCTCTTCAATAGTTCCTGAATTTGTTCCGTTAAAAGTTACAAAATCACCAACCCGAAACTCTTTGTCCGCTAATCTTGCAAAGCCTAATATAACATCTTTTAGCATCTGTTGTGCAGCAAAACCGATGACAACTCCAGCTATCCCTGCACCTGCAATAATACTTTTTATATCTACAAATTGGCTAATTAAATATATGATAAGACTGATGATAATGATATATCTAAAAATAGATCGAATTACACTTTGAATTGTCTGCTCTACCTCTTCATCAAAAAAGCTTGATTTCCTAAAAAACCAATCAATAATACGGTTTATTACAAAAGAAATAATGATTAAAACTAAAGCAAATAGTAAAAATCTTAAAAGTAAAAACTCTCTTACATAATTAAAAAATTCTTCCGTATACGTTAATAAGCTCATTTAACCACTTCCTTACTAATTAAAAAATTCATAATCGCCTAAGTTTGTTCCAGAAAAGTCTATTATCCTAATCTAAAATGCCGCTACCCTTACTATGTATTTTGACTCTATTACTAATTCACTTTAAACAGTATGTCTAGCTGTTCTTTTTCCTTTCCCTTTAAATATACCCTTTTTAATAACCTAAGGGGGAGCAAATCGTGAAATTTTTTTATACGTTAAAACTTTATTCATCTCATTACGATTTCAACTCATTTATTCATTAACTACGTAAAAAAAGAGCTGAATTTATCAGCTCTTTTATTCGATATTAATTGTTGTCTTACTACTTTTTTCTTCTTTCAATTTTGGCAATTCAATTGTCAGTACGCCATCTTTATAATTTGCTCTAACATTTTCTTCCTCAACTTGTTTAAAACTAAAGCGTCGAGTTACAGAACCTATAGAACGTTCTTTACGAATATATGTGCCATTCTCATTTTTTTCTTCTACTTCATTATGATTAGTTGCTTGAATCGTTAATACATCTTGTTCAAAATCAACTTGAATGTTTTCTTTTTGAAAACCTGGTAAATCTGCTTTCACAGTATATTTATCAGATTGCTCATGAACATCTACTTTAAAAGTATCCATGTTCAGTGGCTTAAAGAAAGCATCTGTCATCCCTTCTAATAAAGAAGGCCCAAAATCAAAAATACCATTTTGACGTTTTGTTATCTCTGGAAATAAATTACGCATATTTTTTCCTCCTTATTATTTATGAATGAAAGATTATCTCTTTCTGCCTTTATTATAACATTTGGTCAAAAAAGGTCAAAGTTTTTGTTTGACCTTTTTTGATGTATATTTTACCAAATAAAACACATGAGATATTTGACATCTCTTACATTTATAAAGAGGAATATATTTATATAATAACGAATAGTTTATATGCTCTTATTTTTCCTTAATGAGGTTACCTACAATGGGGTATATCGAAGAAATTAGAGAAGTTGTCGGATCAAGACCACTCAATTTATTAGGCGTTGCGGTAGCTGTTTTCAATGAACAAGGACAAATAAAAGAGACCTTTTTTAAAGGCCTCTTTTTTCACTTCACTTCTGCATGTAGGCATGACTTAAAATGTCCAAGTGCATATTCATGCCCTTGTGCATTAAAAGATGCAACCGCCTTTTCAAAAACTACAATTTTAAACCCTTTATTATAAGCATCTACTGCTGTATGAAGAACACAAATATCAGTACATACCCCTACAAGATGAACCTCTTCAATTCCTCTTTCTCTTAACCTCATCTCTAAGTCTGTTCCTGCAAATGCACTATACCGTGTTTTATCCATGTAATATACATTCTCTGCATTTTTATATGTTTCGTACACATCTTGTAATTCACCAAACAAATCTCTTCCACTTGTACCAGCTATATTATGAGGCGGGAATAACTTTGATTCTGGATGATATACATCATTTTCTTCATGTCTATCAATAGCAAAGACAACGTAATCTCCATTTTCAATATATTGCTTCGTTATATGTACAATTTCCTTCTCAATTTCCTGTCCTGGTTTCCCGCATGTTAAAGCGCCTTTCTCAGCTACAAAATCATATGTATAATCAATATTTATAAGAGCTCGTTTCATTACTATCTCTCCTTCTCCTGTTTCACAGTAAACAATAGAAAATTTGTTATTACGACATCGTATGTACTATTCGACATTTCAAATGAAATACCTACATTTTTCTTGCAAAACTCACCTTAATCCGAGTTTATCATAAAGTGAAACTTTAATCATTGGAGAGTTTGTTCATCTCCAATGATTATCAGCCCTCATCAATCGTGCATTTACAGGCAGTTGATCTCCCACCTAATCTCCTCACCTATACCGAGTTTTAAGGTAAGGTCTTACTGCCCGTTAGTGCGGGATATAATAGATAAACAATGGTAAAACAAATAGCTCCTATTGATAAGTCATGAATTTGATAATTGAGCGTAGCTTGAATCATCTCTTGTATCGTAAACCAAAATACTGCCATCATCATACTAATCAAGACGATACGAATACACCGATTCACATCTTCAACCTCTTTCTCTGTCATAGTAGTAACAAGTGATTACTTCCTATTTAATCGTATTAGAAAATGAAATAAGTTATTCACTCTTGCACACTCTAGTCCAAACAAAAAAGCACACTACTTTTTGAGTAATGTACTTTTTATTCATATTAAGACGCAGGTTTTGTCTCAAATGTTGCTTGATTAAAACTAATAACCTTTCCTTTCGGGTCATTGTTTTCATACTGAACTGCAGTAATTGTATGACTACCTGTTTCCAGCGTTTTTTCTTTTAACTGCACTGTTGTCTGCGTTGTACTAGTTACTTGATGTTTATCTGTATACATTTGATCTACAAATACGAATGTTTCTTTATCACTTTGAAAATTAGAAAGTTCTAATTCAACTTGCTGAATTAACGTATCCTTTTTGATGAATACAGTCGGTATATTGCCGTTTTCAGAAGTACCATCTGGAGTAATAACTTTTACTTTCCCTTCTCCAATTGACATTGCTCCTTCAGGAAATACAACCATATTCTCATCACTTGCGTTTACAACTTGTTCTTCCTGTTTTGATTGCGCGTCCTCTTTTTCCTGTGGAGCACCGCAACCAACTAATAACAATACAGACAATCCAGTGATTATGAATTTTTTCAAAATTCATCCCCCCTGTAACTTCATTATAATTTATTATACAAAAATAACTTTTAAATTTTGAGACTACTTTCAACACTTTCATGAACAAATAGAATCTTGCTCACGATTAATGTATCATACTTTCCTTAATAGAACATTAATTTTTTTTATGAAATAAATAGTAATTCCCTCTTATCTATCATTTTAGCCCAACATATGAATTACATACCCTCAAAAATAAAAAGACATTGTTAGTTCAATGTCTTTTCTATACAGCAATTAAAAAACAAACGTTGTAATCTCATCTACTTCTTTTCTTGGAAGTTTCTTCGGTTTATCTTTCGGAAATCCGAGTGAAATAACCATATTTATTTGTTTTTCAGGCGCAATTTGTAAATATTGGCGCAGTTCATCTTGAGCTAGCAATACTGGCCCTGTCATTGGACAAGTACCAAGTCCCTTTGCATGTGCAGCTAACATTAAGTTTTGTGCCGCTAAACAGCTACTCTTAATGCCTTCTTCTTCCCAAACGGAATCTGGAACAAAAGCAATTGGATCAAATATCTTTTCACGGAACTTTGATTCATATGGTGTTGCCAAACATACAATTAATACTGGTGCCTCCGAGAAAGCTGTTGCATATGGTCCGAAAGAACGTGTAAGTAATTTCCCTGCTTTCTCTTCTCCATTTTCTGCTGCTTTTGCCGCAAGTTTATGTAATGCATCCCATGTCATTTGTTCAATTTCTTTAATCTTCTCTCGATTCATGATAACTAAGAATTCCCACGTTTGTGAATTCGTATCACTCGGTGCGTAACGAGCACAATCAATTATTTCTTTTATATCATTAGTAGATACTTCTTGATCTGTAAACTTTCTAACACTTCGTCTTCCGTGAATTACTTCTTTAAAATCTTCATAATTCATATATTAAATCCCCTTTTTACAGCGTTTTCAAAACTTGTCCTATGCTTGAATTATATCATGAAAAAAAGCCGGAAGAATACCAGCTTTTTTCTTCATGATTAATTTGTCACTTTAAACAAACGAATACTCTCTTCGTATGCAGCTTGTAGTTTTTTCGTAATTGGTCCTCTTTCACCAGCCCCGAACTGTTCATCACCAATTTGAACGACTGGGAATATTTCAAGTGGCGTCGCTGTAAAAAAGCACTCCTCAGCGTCATATACTTCTTGTAATGAAAACTCTCGTTCCTCTACATCGATATGTAACTCTTTCGCTAATGTAATTACGTAGTGACGTGTAATACCATGTAAAATGAAATAATCCGCTGGATGTGTAATCAACTTATTATTCTTCACGATAAAGAAATTGGAATGACACCCTTCGGTCACAATACCATCTCGTACTAATATTGCTTCTTGATACCCTTGTTCATTTATTTTGTTTTTGATCATGATATTAGGAAGCAAATTTAAAGATTTTATATGGCAAAACTTCCACCTGATGTCCTCTTCTACTGTCACCTTAATCCCTGCCTCCATTGAAGCAACTGGTCTTGGGAACGAAACAAGATTTGCAAAATATGTCGGTTGTAAATCTGATTCATATACATGATTGCGCGGTTGTGTACCTCTTGATATTTGTAAATATACATTCCCATCTTCTTGAAACTGATTTTTTTCAATCATTTGATATAACTCTTCTACTAATTCTTCCTTCGTAAATGGTGGAATTAGTTTTATTTCTGCCATAGAGTTAAAGAATCGTTCTAAATGTAAATCTAATAAATGTGGCTTCCCGTCATATAGTCTGAATACCTCGTATATACCATCACCAAATTGAAAGCCTCTCTCCTCTAATGGAATCATCGGCTGTTCTTCCTTCGTATTTACAATTCTTCCGTTAAATAAAATCCAATCTTTATGAGTAGCTTTCATTCTTCCCCACTCCTTTATCACATGATTGTTTTAATTGTACAACTTATCTACACTCAAAAGAAGGAATTTTCTGTATTTTAACAAACAAAAAAGTGCATCACTTATTTAAAGGGATGCACTCGACTATTCATTTACTTCAGAAAATATTTTTCAATATCATCTAACATAAGATTTGCAGCTACAATACCACCTGCTGTATTCCAAATCACTTCATCTACTTGGAATACTTTATTATTTTTAGAAGCCTGTAGTTGCTTAAAGAGTGGATCTTCTGTCCATTCCTTCGCTAACGAATTTCCTTCATTATTCTTATCTGCATCTTTATCAGACGTGAAATAGAATAAGTAGTCTCCGTCCATATTTGGAATCTGCTCTTTTGTAATTCCTTTTATCGCAAAATCATCTTTATCTTGTAATGGTGGTCGTTTAAATCCAATATCATTTAAAACAACACCCGAGAATGAGTTTTTTTGATAAATACGAACATCACCTGGCACGAAACGAATAATAGAAACTTTAGAATTCAATTTATCGCCTAACTTCTCTTTCATTCCTTCAATGCGTTTTTTATAATCATCAAGAGCTTTTTGCCCTTCTTTTTCTTTATTTACAGCTTTTGTATAAAGTGTAAAGTTTTCTTTCCAATCACCGCGTAATGTTTCTGCATAAACAGTTGGTGCGATTTCTTTTAGCTGATCATATATTTTTTCATGACGCATTTTATTTCCGATAATTAAATCTGGCTTAAGCTTCATTACAGCCTCTAAATTAATATCACGTTCAGTTCCTACAACTTCCGTGTTTTTTAACTCTTTCGCTAAATGAGGATACCATTCATCACCAGCACGTGGTTTCGTAGTCCCCACTGGCGTTACGCCCACAGCTAGGAGAGCCTCTGCGCCTTCATTTGTTAAAACAACAACTTTTTTAGGTGTACCATTTACTGTCGTTTCACCCATTGCATGCTTTACCGTATATGAATCTTTTGCTTTCGCTGATATATTATTTTCTTTTTTCTCTTCTTTACTACATCCTGCAATTACAACCATGAGTATCATAATGCAGAACATAATTAGTTTTTTAG
>NZ_JBNLYC010000087.1:0-18673 GCF_050172015.1 Bacillus sp. GMa5/1
ATTGCTAGTACACCAAAAAAGCTTTTTAAATGAATAGAATAGGCAATATAGCTTCGAATATACAAATGATTTACAATACAAATCAATATGTAAGTAATTAATGTACTATACGCCGCTCCATCTATGCCAAACTTCTGCACGAACATCATGTTTAACACGACTTTCACACAACTCGCACCAATAACAATCCATGCAGCTTGTGCAGAACGGTTAATGCCCTGTAAAACACCTATTGATAATACCATAACCGCAGTAAAATACGAACTGCCAATCATAACTGTTAACATACTACTGCCTTTTACGTCTGTGAACAATCCGACATTTAACGGTACTGTTAATGCCATCAACCATATTGTTAACGGTGCTGTTAAAACATGCGCTAGTCGATTTGTATTTTGAATTGTTATTTTCGCCAAATTTATATCTCTTTTGGTCAATGCGGAAGTTAAGAGTGGTATTAACGGAAATACAATTGCACTTGCAAAAATAACAATTATTTGCGTGAATGCAAAACCGCGACTGTATATTCCAAATTGTTCTTGAATTTCTTTTGATGATCCTTGTAATACATGCGGTATTGTAAGCGAGTCTACTAAATTTAAAAGTGGCATTGATAAAGCTCCGATAGCGATTGGGATCGATACCCGCAATATCTTTTTGCCGTTTTCTCTTAAATCTCGGAGCGAATAGGAATTGCTTTTATTGTAGTATGGACTTCTATTATATTTTATACGCAAATATATAAGCGAACTAATGACTCCAAGAAAAGAGCCAACCATCGCACCACTAGTAATAACAGTATTACTCTTATCCCATGATACTAGTATGTAAGCAATTATTAACATAAAAAACACACGTACAAATTGCTCAATGACCTGTGATACCCCTGTTGGTTTCATATCACCGAAACCTTGAAAATACCCTCTATACACCGCCATGTATGGCGCAATGAGTAATGCTAATGAAGTAATAAGCAACGGCATTCTAGTTTCTTGTCCACCGAGCATATTTGCAATTTCAATAGAAAATAATACAATGACTAAACAGCCGAAAACGCCAAATGCTATCCCAATAATTGACGCTGATTTAAATAATTTCGCAATTTCCTTTTGCTTATTTTTTTCGTTCAACTCTGCAATTAGTTTCGAAATTGCAAGTGGAACTCCGGCTACCGATAATGTAAGAGCAATCATATATACAGGAAAAACAAGGCGAAAAATACCGAGCACTTCATCTCCTGCAATATTTTGTAATGGAATTTGAAAAAAACTACCAAGCAATTTTGACAAAAAAGTTGTAATGGTTAAAATTGCTGCTCCTTTTACAAATGTTTTATTCATATTTTTTCTCTTTTCTTTTATACATATACTCTCAAACATATTGTTTTAAGCGATAGGGATTCATTTTATCCCATTGGTTATCATAACAAATTTATTATAGGTTGAATACTTGGTTTTTTTTTCAAAATAGAAAAGCGAACCCATTTAAGCCTGTCTCTTCACAATATTTTTCTAATTCCTTCCATTATATATGTACACACTATAAGCGTTTCTGTTACGCCAAAAGAGCCCTTCCTCTCTGTCACTGCGATACATATTACTAAAAACATTATAAAAACATCCCACAACTCTACATTATAATTTATGTAAAATTGTGAGATATTCTAATTACTATCTAAACACTTAAAATTTTCAATTGCTCTTTCTGTTCATCGCTTGCCATTACTGCGATTGTTTTTTCAATACTCGGATGTACTTGCTCAAGCTTTACACTTGCTCCTACTTTATTTGATTGCTCAACAAAATTTAATAATGCCATAGCTCCTGATACATCCATATAACGCACATCTTTCATACGTAAAACAACCGGTGACTTCACATCTTGTAAAGTAGAGAAAATACGATCTACTGATAGGAAAGAGAGCGGCCCTTGAATTGTGTACGTTTCTTCTTTTTCTTTTACGATAGAAGTTTTACGTTCTTTACATTTCACCATATATATGATGAACGAAAGAATAATACCGAAGGCAACAGCAATCATTAAATCGAACTTCACCGTTACAATCATCGTTACGAGCATAACAACGACATCACCTTTAGGAGCGACATGCATCTTTTTCATGCTTCCCCAATCGAACATTCCAATACCAGTTAAAATTAAAATACCTGATAATACAGCAAGTGGAATATATTGTACGACCGAACCAAGACCCATAATAAAAATAAATAAGATAACACTATGCATACATGCCGAAAGTGCCGTTTTACCGCCACTTCTTATATTCACGATAGACCTTACAGTCGCACCTGCACCTGCTAATCCGCCAAACAATCCGCTCATCATATTACCGATACCTTGTCCAACGAGCTCTTTATTACTTTTATGACGTGTACCTGTCACATTATCCATTACGACCGATGTTAACAACGAGTCAATCGATCCTAATAAAGCAATACTAAGCGCTGGTAAAATAAGTGCTGCTATTCCTGTTCCACTTAAAGATGGAATATGAAGCGTAGGTATCGCTTCTGGAATGGTTCCAATCTTTTCAATTACTTTATTTAGTGAAAGATTTCCGATAATCGGTAACTTTACTGTAAGTCCTTCGAGTAGAGAAGAAAATAAAGGAAGCAAAGCTGTCACACCGACTAGTGCTACTAAACTAGACGGAATCGCCTTAATCCATTTGCCAGAAACAATCATTACAATAATCGTTAACACAACAAGTAAAAAACTATTTTGTACGTGCTTTATTTCGCCTAAAATAATGATTAATGCAATACCATTCATAAATCCTGAAACGACAGGATACGGAATATATCGAACGTAAGAACCGAGCTTACATACACCGAATAAAATTTGAAATAACCCTGCCATCATAAAGGCAATAAAACTTGCCTCTAACCCGTGCGTCGCAATAACTCCTGTTGCAATAACGGTAATTGGTCCAGTTGGCCCTGTTACTTGCCCAGGTGTCCCGCCAAATAACGCTGCGAATAAACCTGCAAAAATCGCACCATACAATCCAACAAGCGCTCCCTCAGACGTTCCTGTCGCGGCAATACCAAATGCAATCGCAAGTGGTAACGCAACAATCGCAACAGTAAATCCTGCTAAACATTCCTTTGCTATTTTTTGAAACATAAAAAAACCACCTTTGTATAAAGTCCATGTTCCATTGTACACCTAAAAAGATACATTCGTTAGCTCACTTTTTACATTCTCGTGACGTAAACGTATTCAACGAAAAGTTTTCCCCTTATCTTTGGAAACAATTGCAACTATGCTATAATGAACAAATTAAATCTTTTACTATATACTTGGAGGCACTATGCTAACTTTTGAAGAAAAATTATCGATTATTGAATCTTTCCCAGAACTAGAAAGAAAGAACGTATCATTAAAACGTGTAAACTTCCACTTTGAAGAAAGTCGTTTAGATAAAAAGAACGTTGTATTTCATTTACACCCAAATGGAAATGGATTTGTATATGCAAGCGGTATTAAAGGTTATAAAACAGATGATAAAGGCATGGTTAACATCCGTGAGTTTTCAGCAGAGGAGTTACGTTCAGTAATTGAGAAATCAATTGACCTTCTATCACAAGAAGAAGTAGTAGCACCTGTAGAACCTGCGAAAGAAGAAGAATGGCAGAACGAAGATGGTCATATTCTTACTCTTATTTCAGAGGATGACATGTGGAACGTGTACGCTGGTGTAAACTTAGACGGTACATTCAACTCTTATCCAGAAGCTGCGGAATACCTTGATGAAGAAGGCTTTTCACGCAAATAAAAATAGAAACCTATTTCATTCAACGACTTTTATAGTAATCAAAGAAGACACTTAAGGTGTCTTTTTTTGTTATATAAACTCCTTTCTCACACTATCTCTACTAATTTTCATAAAATGATTCAGAGGAGGTTTATATGAATACAACTGCTAAATTAATAAATTGGAAAGAACATGGCGATATGATTATTCTAGAATGTGAATTAAATGGAAAACGCTTCGAGATATCAACATATAAACAAAGAATATATAATGCACACCTTTTATCAGCTGACGTTTATATTCGTTTAGACTCATCTGATAATATAATTGGAATAAATATTTATAAAAAGTAAGAAAAGCCCCCTATTCCGTAGGCGGGCTTTATCTTTATTACACAACATCAGAGTATACTCTCTTTTTTTCATACAGTTTATGTAATTATACATATTCATCAAAAAATACACTAAATGAATATTACATGTAGTAAAATATAACTTGTGGGCACGTTCTATAAAGCAGATTCTTTTAAAAGGCGTAACATATCAATTATTATAGGGGATGTGGCGTCACTTCAATATTGATCTCAAATCTCTTGTCTTTTGTGAACTAACAATCTAGTGTATATAGACGATTCTGCTTTATAGTATGTGTTTACACTCATAACAAAGGGGTAATGGTAATACGGATAGATTCGTATGAAATGAAATGGTTCAAGTCGGAGAGAGGCACCTTAAGGTGTCTTTTCTTTTTGTATTACATCCACTTTGTTTTTCCACCTTATTTCAAATGCGCTAATTAACCTTCACCAAGAAGAAATGAGAATTAACAAAGATATTGTTTCTTCTGTTTAATATAGAAAAATGAAGGGTACCCCATAGATATGGGGTATCCTTCATTTTTTATTTTTTCGCACCTTTCAATGACTCCCTCAGCACAAATTTCTGCAACTTCCCGCTCGCATTACGAGGGAGTTCATCTACAAATAAATAATGACGCGGACGTTTATAATCTGCTAGTTCATCACTTTCTTTGCAATACGTTTCTAAATCAGCTTCTGTTATTGTTTCATCTTTCTTCACAATAACTGCCACAACACGCTCTCCCCATAATTCGTCTGGCTCACCAAGTACCGCCACATCTAATATACCAGGATGACTATGAAGGAAATCTTCAATTTCACGAGGATAAATATTTACGCCACCGCTAATTACCATATCATCAACGCGATCAGCAACGAATAAATAACCGTCTTTATCAAAATAGCCTAGATCACCCGAATGATACCATCCTTTATACATCGATTTTTTATTCGCTTCTTCACGATTATGATAGCCAGCCATCATAGTTGGGCCGCGCAAAATAATTTCTCCCACTTCATAAGGAGGTAATACATCCTCTGGTTCTGCCGGTGCATCCTCGTTCGGTTTCACAATACGAACTTCATGGCTAAAGCATGGCGTGCCTGCTGAACCAGCTTTCGTAATTTGATCCTCCTCTACGAGAAACGCAACAACTGGCCCCATTTCTGTCATTCCGTATATTTGAACAAGATCAATATAAAGACGTTCTTTACATTCTTTTACTAACGCCGGTGCCATTGCTGCTCCGCCGTATATACCAATCTTCATCGAAGTTAAATCATACTGAGCTAAATCTTTTTGCAACAACATATTCCACATCGTCGGCGCTGCAAAGAACGTCGTAATCTTTTCTTCTTGAATCGTATGTAATACTGTTTCTGTATCAAAATGATGCAAAATAACATTCTTTCCACCAACTTGAATGCGTGGTATGATTCCAGCATTTAATTCACCACAGTGATATAAAGGCGCCACAACAAGCCCTACACTATCTCTATTATATTTAAGGAAATACGTACAAATCATACTATGCTCAGTCATTTCGCGATGACGATGTAATACGCCTTTCGGATGACCTGTCGTACCACTCGTATAAAGCATTGAACAATAATCCATTTCATCAATTTCGATATTTACTTTCTCAGAAGATGCTGCATTCACTTTTTCATGGTAGGAGCTTGCATAGGAAGGTTTATCGTTTTCTATAGACCAAAAAGATGTATTTGGAAAATCTCTTTCAATTATAGCAATAGTTGACTCAACTGCTTTTTCAAAGACAACGACTTTCGAGGATGCGTCCTGAAGAATATAAGATACTTCTTTTGCTTTTAAGCGGAAATTAATCGGGTTAAAGATCGCTCCAATTTTCGCACAGGCTAAGTAAACGTTTACAAATTCACGGCAATTATATAAGTAAACAGATACAGTATCTCCCTTTCTTACCCCTTCTTCTAATAGAGCGTGCGCTGTTTTATTTATTTGTTCATCCCACTGTTTATACGTCCAGCGAATATTCTTTTCAGGTTCCACTAACGCCTCTTTATTCGGATACTTACCAACTGATAAATCAAAAATTCTCCCTATCGTCATGTACATGCCAACAATTTCCCCCTTTTCTCTTTCATAAATCTATCATTTCGTCCATAAGTAGACATTGTCCTTTAATGATTTGACTAATTTTTCTGATTATTATCGACATAGTTTTACATACGGTACCGCTAGACGGTAAATGAAATTATATCGGCGATTTTCCAGATATATCGACCGTAACTTGAAATATATCAGCGATTTTCAAAATATATCAGCGCAACTCGAATTATATCAGCGATTTTTCGAATATATCGACTTACCGACAAAAACTGACAAGATATAATCGGACCGCCCGTTACTGCAGGATAAAAAGAGGTTGTTCCAACTCGGAACAACCTCTTTCTTCTTATGCAAATAGCTCTTCTAAAATTTTCAGTTTATCTTCTGTATATTTTACGAAGCCATCGTTATATGATTTTGGATCTTTCGGATTTGCGAAGTGAGTAATTGCTCCCGTCTTCGGATGAACAAATTTACTTGATGCACCACAGCCAAGTCCGATAATTGATTGTACTTCTTCCATAATGACAATGTTGTAAATACTTTCTTGCGTCGGCATTGCATAACCAACGTTCTCTAAGTTACCTAAAATATTCTTTTGACGATATAGGTAATATGGTACGTAATTATGCTTTTGCGTCCACTCTTCTGCTTCGTGCATCATCGCTGTAATTTCTTCGCGACCTGCTACTTTATATTTACGTTTGTTTTGCGTCATTTCAGAAGCACGTTTGAATGATAACGTATGAACTGTTAATGATTCTGGCATTAACTTTTCTGTTTCATCTAACGTATGTTTGAAGATATCTAACCCTTCACCAGGAAGACCAATAATTAAGTCCATATTAATATTGTTCATTCCCATTTCACGAGCTAAATGGTATTTCTCAATTGTTTCTTCTACAGTATGATGACGTCCAATTGCTTTTAGTGTCTCTTGATGGTATGACTGCGGATTAATACTAATACGGTCAATATTCCATTTATTTAACACTTCTAGCTTTGCTGGCGTGATCGTATCTGGGCGACCTGCCTCAACTGTTACTTCACGCACATTTTTCACATCTGGGAACGCTTCATACATTTCTTCATACAGCATATCCATCTCTTCTGCTGTAATACTTGTAGGTGTACCGCCGCCGTAATAAATCGTCGTAACTTTTACACCTTTTTCTTTTAAAAACTTACCAATTTCACGAACTTCATAATGTAAACCACCCAAGAACGAATCAACAGAGCCTTGGCGTCCATTAATCGCATAAGCCGGGAATGTACAATATGCACATTTCGTTGGGCAGAACGGAATACCGATATAAATACTTACTTCTTCTTTCAAACGGTATAAATCCGGAACAACTGCTAATTGGCAATCAACAATGCGCTGAAGAAGTTCAATTTTCTCTTCATGAATTAAATAACTTTCACGAAGCTCTTGATGCGCTTCTTCTTTTGACATACCATTTTGAAGCATTTTATGAAGAAGTTTCGTCGGACGTACTCCCGTTAAAATACCCCAGCTTTGTTCAATACCAGTTAACTGCTGAAGAACAGAAAGATATACATAAGAAACAACGTGCTTCACTTGCTTCATACGCTCTTTTTCATCTGTGAAAGCAGATAAATCTTTCGAGAATGTTTCTTCATACACATTTCCTGTGCTAACATCCGTTAATCGAGCGGATGCTTTCACATTATCCTCAATGTGTATATCAACGATAAGATTTGCTTCCTCTTGTTCAAATCCAATCGTACTATCTTCAAAAAATAAGCCGCCAATATTTTGTAGCGGACGTAAAAAACGATCATCTTGTAACGTTTTAATTGAAATTAACAACATTATCACCTTTTCATTTGCAAACTCTCTTTAGTTTACTTGAAGGGCGTTTACAGGTCAATACAGAAGGTTTTACCTGTTTCTCTTACATTTTTTCAAATAATTCTTTTTATGAATATCGCTCCTGTATATAGACATCATCATTTTCTCTTGTTAAAATTTATTAGTACTAAAATCGATACATAGTGAAAATACAATATAAAAAGGAGGAATGTTAACACTAGATTCCATAATCTAATGTGTTAAAAAAAATATGAAAAAGAAATTTTATAGTGTTTTAACTCTCTCTCTTGCATTACAAACTGTTCTTGCACCTACTTATTCATTTGCAGAGAGTGCTGAAAAATCCGCTGAAGTATATACGGAAGATCAAGTTTTTAAAAGTATTAAAGAGCATGTTAATGAGCATAGTACTCATGAAGAAGATATCGAGGTTACTGGTCAATTCCTACTATACACTTCAAAAAAACATTCATTATATACCGCGAATGATTTAAAAAACAAATCGAATATCGAGATTACAGAACAAGTCGTAACGGCGACAAAGAAAAAAGGAAATGCTTATTACATAACGACGCCAACTGGCGATGGATGGATAGATAACAATGATAATAGCTTAGAAGTTCAAGAGATTCATAAACTATCTAATCAAAAATTAATCGTAAAAGAAGAAGCTTCCATACATGCCCTTCCGTTCCAATCATTTAAAGAAGAAGGGAAACTACAGCCACAAGTCATAACTCCTACTGAACAAGCTGGAAATTGGTTTAAAGTCCAAATAAATGAAACAGCAAAATGGATTTATGCACCTTCTGCTACATTTGAAGGTACAAAAGCTTCATTATTAAAAAACAGTCGTACTGCTAAAAATAGTTTATTGAGATCGCCAGAAGCTCTACAAACAAACAATATTTATGGCGTTACATTTAAAGAAATGATTGTCCCAAAAGGAAATGACGATATTCGCCCTGGCTACCCGATGGTACCTAAATATATTACGATTCACGAAACAGCTAATACAGCGAAGGGTGCCAATGCTCTAAATCATGCAAAATTCTTAGATAATCAAGCACGCGGAACAGCTGATCGCGCCGCATCTTGGCATTTCACAGTAGATGATAAAGAAATTTATCAACATCTTCCAGTAAATGAAGTTGGATGGCATGCTGGAAATAAAACTGGAAACTATGAATCTATCGGAATTGAAATTGCCGTTAATCAAGATGGAAACTATGAAAAAGCGGTAGAAAATGCCCGTAAATTGGCAGCTTATTTAATGAACGACTTAAATATTTCTCTAGATAAGGTCCAAAAACACCAATTTTGGTCAGGAAAAAACTGCCCTGCGTTTATGATTCAACGTGGACAATGGGATGCTTTCTTAAAAGGAACTGAAACATACTATAAGGAAAACCAAAAAAATCCCGTAACTGATGACATTACAGGTGGATGGTATGAACAAGACATTCGTCAATTAGCAGCTAGAGGCATTATGCAAGGAGAAGGGAACGGCAAGTACTTCCCAGAACGTCTTGTAACGCGTGCTGAATTTGCTACACTAATTACTCGTGCTTTACAATTACCAAGTGGAAATGCTAATTTCACAGACTTAGACCAAGTACACCCATCGTTAAGAGACGGTATTAATCGTGCAGCAAGCGCAGGTATAATCCGCGGACGTGGTGATAATACATTTGATCCAAATACTACAATTACACGCGAAGAAGCTGTTATTATGATCGATCGTTCTCTAAAACACGCTGGTATTTTTGCAAAACAAGTTGAACTACCATTCGTAGACCAAAACTTAATTTACGCTAAAGAAGAAGTACAAAGAGTGTATGGATACGGAATTGTAAAAGGTAATGAATTTAATCAATTCGTACCAAAAGGACCATCACAACGTGCACACGCAGCTGCATTTATAAACAGAATGCTTAGCGTAATTGAAGCTTAACATATTTATCATTCCATATAGATATTTTCATTTTATCTGTATTCACTTAAAAGGCATCAGAGATTATATATCTCTGATGCCTTTTATACATCTTTTAGCTATTTTTAGCCATGAATCTTAAACGTATGCCTAATAGCAGAAGTATAAAACCGATGAATGGAACGTAATTCGTATTGTGTCCTGTAGCTGGAAGTTGTTGATTATTAGAAGAACCTTGTCCTTTTTCTGGTAAATTAGGTTTTTCTACTCCCTCACCTGGTTTTTCTGTTCCTTCACCCGGTTTCTCTGTTCCTTCACCTGGCTTTTCTGTTCCTTCACCTGGCTTCTCTGTTCCTTCACCTGGCTTTTCTGTTCCTTCACCTGGCTTCTCTGTTCCTTCACCTGGCTTCTCTGTTCCTTCACCTGGTTTTTCTGTTCCTTCACCCGGCTTTTCTGTTCCTTCACCTGGTTTTTCCGGACCTTTTTCTGTATCTTTTTCATTTGTAATTTGAAGCTTTACAACTTCAATTTTTTCATTAGAAATCGTAAATTTCATTTCCTTATCGGATAAAGTATATCCTTCTGGCGCTTGGATTTCTTTTAAAGTGTAATCTCCTGGTTCTAACTTCTTAGAAGTCGCTTTACCGCTCTTGTTTGTTGTTAATGTGTCGATTTTTGTTCCGTCTTTCCAAATTTCAAACACTGCGCCTGCTAATATTTTATTTGTATTATTAGCGTCTACCTTTGTAATTTCTAATTGACCTGTAATTTCTTCTTTCACTTTTTCATTCATAACTTCTTGTTTTACTACTTCATTTGCTACAACATTTACTTCTACTGTTACTTCTAACGCTTTATAACCTTCCGGCGCTTTCGTTTCCTCTAACGTGTACTTTCCTGGCACTAAGTTTTCGAATTTCACAACACCGTCTTTATTCGTTGTTTTCGCTTCTCCAACTACTTGACCAGCTTCGTTCTTTAATTTAAATTCTGCACCTGCTAGAACTTTTCCACTCTCCGAATCCTTTTTGATTACTTGTAAGCTTCCTAGTTCTTTTGCGTTTTCTACTTGTACTTCTACTACTTTGTTTGCTTCCACAACGACTTCAATTTCTTCTTTTAACAACTTATATCCTTGTGGTGCTTTCGTTTCTTTTAATGTGTACTTTCCTGGCTCTAATTTCGGTGAAACTACTTTACCAGTTTTATCTGTTCGTAACGTATCTACTTTTTTACCATCTTTATACACTTCGAATTCTGCATCTGATAATACTTTCGTTTTATCTTCCGCATCTACTTTTACAATTTCGAATTGACCAAGGCTCTTACTGTTCGTTACTTTTACATCAACAACTTTTTCACCGTCAACTGTTACATGAATTATTTGTTTTGTTAACTCATAACCTTCTGGTGCTTTTGTTTCTTCTAACGTATATTCACCTGGCACAAGTCCGTCTACTTTAACCGTTCCAGACTTATCTGTTGTAATTCCTTCTTTTACAACATTTCCTTTCGCATCTTTCAATGTAAATTGTGCGCCTGCTAAGCGTTTCGTTTGATCTTTATCATCCATTTTAATAATTTGTAGAGAACCTAAGATTTTTTCGTTTTCTGCCTCTACTTTTACTACTTCTTTCTCGTTTTGAATTGTTACTTTCCATTCTTTATTTGAAAGCTTGTAGCCCGCTGGTGCTTTCGTTTCTTTCACTGTGTATTCACCTAGCGGTAATTTCGGTGACATCACTTTTCCACTCTCATCTGTTTTTAGTTCTGCTACCTTTTTACCATCTTTATACACTTCGAATTCTGCACCTGATAACAATTTCGTTTTATCATTCGCATCTACTTTCACGATTTCGAATTGACCCATTACTTTTTCATTCATGACTTCTTGTTTTACTACTTCGTTCGCTACAACGTTCACTTCTACTGTTACTTCTAGCGCTTTATAACCTTCCGGCGCTTTCGTTTCCTCTAACGTGTACTTTCCTGGCACTAAGTTTTCGAATTTCACAACACCGTCTTTATTCGTTGTTTTCGCTTCTCCAACTACTTGACCAGCTTCGTTCTTTAATTTAAATTCTGCACCTGCTAGAACTTTTCCACTCTCTGCATCCTTTTTGATTACTTGTAAGCTTCCTAGTTCTTTCGCATTTTCTACTTGTACTTCTACTACTTTGTCTGCTTCCACAACGACTTCAATTTCTTCTTTTAACAATTTATATCCTTGTGGTGCTTTCGTTTCTTTTAATGTGTATGTTCCTGGTTCTAATTTCTGAGAAACTACTTTACCAGTTTTATCTGTTCGTAACGTATCTACTTTTTTACCATCTTTATACACTTCGAATTCTGCATCTGATAATACTTTCGTTTTATCTTCCGCATCTACTTTCACGATTTCAAATTGACCCGTTACTTTTTCGGAGATCTTTTTATTCACCACATCTACAGTCACTATTTTATTAGCCTCTACATCAACAGAAACTGAACTAGATGATAATTCATATCCTTTCGGTGCTTCTACTTCTTTTAATGTATAGCTTCCAACTGGAAGTTGTTTCGATAAGGCTTCACCTTTATCATCTGTAACAATTGTTTCCACAACTTTCCCATCTTTATCGATAACATCAAATTTTGCACCTGGTAGAAGTTGACCAGATTCACTATCTTTTTTCAATAATTTAAATTGGCCATTCTCTACTTTTCTCGTATTCTTCATAACAAGTTCAATTACGTTTGTATTATCAATTGTTACTTTGACTGGTGTATCAACTTTTATATATCCTTCTGGTGCATTTATTTCTTTTACAAAATAGTCACCAAATGGTAAATCTTTAACTTCCGCAATACCCTTTTCGTTTGTTGTAACAGTAGCCACAACGTTATTATCTTTGTCTATAACATCAAATTTTGCGTCTTTTAAAACAATGTTTTCATCGTTTTCATCAACTTTTTTAATTTGTAAATGTCCTTTTTCAGTTGCTGGCTTATTCCACTTTGGCCAGTTAAATTTAAAGTTATGAACCTCAAAACCATCTCTTTGGTGTAATCCTCCAACATAGGCTTGTCCATTAATAGAACCACCTTTTGTTTCTACAACTGCATTAGGTGCAAACACACTACCTACTACACCATAACCTTTAGTTGTTATCTTTGTAGCATTAGGAAATACCCAAATTACCTTACTAGCTAACTCAGTAAAAGATGAATTAGGATCGTATGCTTGAGATGTATTAATTAAATCCGTCGCCATCCCAGTATTTCTTGTATCATACAAAATTGCACCGCCACCAAAACTCACTTCTTCTGCATCTGAATAAATAACAATAAAGTCTTTATTCTCTACATTCGGAAGAAAAACGTCTTTTACATCAAATGTTTTCTTTCCAGTTTGGCCTGAAGAGACATAAATATTAGGGTTATTTACATCTTCACCGATGCCAAAGCTCATATTAGGTTTTGGCTTATCAGTCTGTAGTTTACTTGCATCCCCGATTACACCATCAACGTCTTTTCTAAATTCTTTAAACTTAGCATCAATCTCCGCTTGCTCTTTATAAGAGATACGGTCATATGATGTTTTCATTGCGCCCTCTGGGTCACCGTCTTTTGTCATCGCCACTGTTCCATCTTGAATAATTACTTGTCCTGCTCCCGCTTTCGTAAATTGACCGCCTAGTAATAATGATGGATATCCTTCATCTACCCAAGTTGCTCCAGCTAAGTTATTTGCTCCAGTTGCAGCCGCTACGACTGTATAACTTGATGCGTTCATATTTTTCTGAACAGCCATCGCACCTTCAATATCCGCACTCGTTGCACTATGATCTCCAAAAATGATGGCGTTGTAATAAGATACATCACCTAAACCTTTTAATTCTGTTGTAGCTGCCTCTGCTTTAAATGGTAAATGGATTAAAAAATTCATACATATTAGTAATACAACTATTAAACTACTACTTAACTTTTTAATTTTTTGATTAAATGATTTCCTCAAGAAATTCATTCCCCCTTTTAAACTTCCTAAAACCACAAAAAGAAGTACATATCATATGTACCAAACCTTACTCACATTAACTTAAAATAATCCATTTAAATAAAACAAAGAAACACTACAACTACTTAATAAGATTGCTACAATTCATTTTTGAAATAATACGTGAACTAAACTGTCATGCGGAAATACTTTTACGTATGGGAGCCCAATAAAATTAATCTGAAGAATATTTCATGTGGTGTAACTGTTTTGGCAACATCATCCACTTTACATTAGTTTTCTAAAGGATTCAAGTGAATTGTATAGATTTCATACACAATTCATATTTTAAAACGCTTTCACTGTTTTTAATAAGATAAACAAAAAAACGTAGCCAAAAAGCTACGTTTTTTTGTCATCGTTTCGGTGTATTTTTATGATTCTTCAAAAACGGAAGCGGGAATTGCTTACGGAAATGCTCTTTAATCATATACTCTACACCGTTTTCACTATTTGAACGTGTGATCCAATCTGCTGCTTGCTTTAATTCTACAGGCGCGTTCCCCATCGCTACCCCAAGTCCCACGTTTTCAATAACCTCTAAATCTTCCATACTATCTCCAATCGCAACCATTTCATTTAGCGAAATATTTAAATGCTCTCCAAGCAATTGTAATCCACGTAACTTTGATACATTTTGCGGTAAAATTTCTATTCGTTTTGAATCACATTCAACATACTCTACATCTTGGAACGCTTTTCTTAATGTGTTCAGTCCTCTTTCTTTTTCACCTTTACTTTGGAAAAGAACATCAATTTTTGGCGCTGCTACCGGATGGTCACGAAGCGCGTCACCTAACGAATCTACAAATTGAACTGGATAAAATAACGGATCTGCGCTTGATAATACAGTGCGCGCAATTAAGTTTGGTGTATTTCTCTCACGATTTCCTATTGAAAACCGTTCATGAGAAATACGTACGTTACAATCAAAGTGCTCTAACACTTGCACAATGTTAAAAGTCTTCTCTTCAGATAATCTTCTTTGAACGTACGGCTTATCTAACGTTGCTGAAACGAAAGCACCACCATGTGTCACTAATATGGAATCTAATTTTAACGCCTTTGCTACTTTATGAGCGGATTGAAAATTACGACTCGTAAATAACGTAACGTATACATCTTTTCTTTTCACAAATTCAATTGTTTCTCTTAATCCTTTTGCAATTTTTCCATTGTTGTATAGTAGTGTCCCATCTATATTAAGAGCTAGTAAGCGATAAATCATGTCGCACTCCCCCTCTTCGCTGTTGTACTCTATCCATAATTTATGAAATACACCCGATAAATAGAACGAGTTAGAATTACTACTGAAAATTTGGTTTACTATATACATATACACTTAGTAAAGGAGATAGTACAATGCAGGCACCTCCTTCTTTTTATGAAGGCGATACGTTAGAAGTCGCAAAAAAATTACTCGGACAAAAACTTGTTCATATTGTAGACGGAATAAAGCGAAGCGGAATCATTGTAGAAGTAGAAGCATATAAAGGCCCCGATGATAAGGCCGCACATAGTTACGGAGGCAGACGAACGGACCGCACAGAAGTTATGTTTGGTGCACCAGGGCATGCTTACGTATATTTAATTTACGGTATGTATCATTGCTTTAACGTTATTACAGCACCAGCGGGCACCCCGCAAGGTGTTCTCATTCGAGCCCTTGAGCCGGTAGATGGAATAGAAGAAATAAAACTAGCGCGCTACAATAAGACCGAAATTACAAAAGCGCAGTACAAAAATTTAACGAACGGTCCTGGCAAACTATGCCGTGCCCTCGGAATTACTTTAGAAGAACGCGGTGTATCGTTACAAAGTGATACGTTACATATTGAATTAGTTCCAAAAGAAGAACACATATCATCACAATATAAAATAACAGCAGGACCTCGTATTAATATCGACTATGCAGAAGAAGCTGTACATTATCCGTGGCGTTTTTATTATGAGGGACATCCGTTTGTTTCAAAGAAATAAGCGATATCAACGGTTCGACAAGAAATATCGATTTATCGACAAATAATAACATTACGAATAAAAGCAGACTGTTCCAAAATGGAACAGTCTTTCCCTCTTACTCTGCACCTTCCGCAGTTGCAATATTATCCTCTAAATTTTCTCTTGATAATTCAGCCGCCATAAAATCTGCTGTTTCTGGAAGTGCTAAATGCATATGAGCTTTTTGACAAATTTGGATCGTACAGTTTTCTACAACATAGTCGAAAACATGTCCGCCCCCGCTTCTTTCATCATCAATGTAATGTAAGTGAAATCCAGCTACCCCAATACCTTGTGCGTAATCTGGTGTCCAAAATCCAGCAAGCGTACCTTCTGTATTTTCAAATGAAAAGATTGGTTGCGATTTCGTCACTTCAACGAGTGGTGTATACGGTTTTTCTTGTCTTGGAACAGTTCTCGTTCTTACTTCATGGAACGTACCGTCCATTCGAATAGCGTAAAATAAGTTTTTACTTGGCATTAATTCATGTAATAACGCTTCAACTTCTTCACGATTCATCGGACGCTCTACCGTATAACTCATTTCTTTTTCAAAAAACGTTACAGTTGCAAATGGCGTTGTTTCTTCTGGCTCTACTTTTTCCGCTGAACCGTCTGAACGTAAATGATAAAATCCATTATCAAATGCAATCATTTCACCGTCTAATTGATCAAATGTGCCGATGCCGAAATCACCATGTTTTTTCAAATCTTCAAAGCTAATCACACCATCATATATACCATCTAATAGCGCAAGCATTGTAGATGTTTGATATACTTCATTACTCATTTTCGTTTTTTTTGCATCAATATCAATTAATTGCGCAACAGTCATCTCAAATCTGCCTCCATTAGTTTAATTGGTTTGGTAATAATTTTTCGCTTAATTTAATGTTGTCACGATAATCGATTGGAATATCAATAATGACAGGGCCGTCTGCTGCTAATGCTTCTTTTAATACCCCTTCTAATTCATCAGGCGTGTTAACACGAAGACCTAACGCCCCGAAACTTTCCGCATATTTCACAAGATCAACATCGCCAAACTCTGTAGCTGATGTTCTGCCGTATTTCATCATTTGTTGGAATGCAACCATATCATATGTGCCGTCTCTCCAAACAAGATGGACGATTGGAGAATTTAAACGTACCGCCGTTTCTAACTCCATCGCTGAGAATAAGAAACCACCGTCACCTGATACGGAAACTACTTTTTTACCTGGTTCTACTAAAGTAGCTGCGATTGCCCAAGGAAGTGCAACACCTAACGTTTGCATGCCGTTACTAAATAATAATCTACGTGGTTCATAAGAACGGAAACATCTCGCCATCCAAATAGAATGGGAACCGATGTCACATGTAACAGTTGTATCGTCACTAATTAAAGAACGAAGTGTACGAATCACTTGAAGTGGATGCGTAACACCTTCCGAAGCACGGTTCGGAACTTCTGCTTGTTCTGATAATTTTGCGCGTAATCGTTCTAATACCGCTTCTGATTTCGTACTTAATACAAGTTTCGGTAATTTCTCCGCGATGCTATTTACCGTTAAGGCAATATCACCAATTAATTCACGCTCTGGTTGGTAATCATGGTCGATATCTGCTTGATGGTCGTCAAGATGAATAATCGTTCTGTCGCCAAGTTTATTCCAGAACTTTGGATCATACTCGATTGGATCATAACCGATAGAAATAACAAGGTCTGCTTCTTCTAGTAAAATATCACCTGGTTGGTTACGGAATAATCCAACGCGGCCGAAGAAATGATCTTCTAACTCACGTGAAATCGCACCAGCTGCTTGATATGTTTCAACGACAGGAAGTTCTGTATCCGCAATTAATTTACGAACAGCTTTCGTCACTTCATTTGTGCTCGCTCTCATACCGAGTAAAATAACTGGTAATTTCGCTGATTTTATTTTTTCTACTACATATGTAATATCATTTGTGGGAGCGATTCCAAGCTGTGGCTTAGAAAGCGCACCGATAGACTCTACAGTTGTTTCCGCAGTCATAACGTCTTGCGGAAGACTTACTAAAGTAGCTCCCGGATTTGTGGAAGTCGCACTTCGAAATGCATTACTAAGTGCTTCTGGCACATTATCAGGATGCTCTACTTCTACGCTATATTTTGTGATTGGTTCGAATAATGCAGCATTATCCATAGATTGATGCGTACGTTTTAATCGATCCGTACGCGGTACTGCACCAGCTAAAGCAACAACGGGATCACTCTCCGCATTCGCAGTAACAAGACCTGTCGCTAAATTTGATGTCCCTGGTCCTGAAGTTACAAGACATACGCCCGGTTTTCCTGTTAATCTACCAATAGCAGCTGCCATAAATGCTGCATTTTGTTCATGACGACAAACAATTAACTCTGGTCCTCTTTCTTGCAATACATCAAATACAGAGTCAATCTTTGCTCCTGGAATACCGAAAACATGTGTAACACCTTGTTTAATTAAACAATCAACAACAAGATCTGCTCCTTTTGTTTTTGTCTTCACGTCGTTTGCTTTTACACCTGTACTCAAAACTAATCACCCTTTATTTCATAATGTGTGTAATAAAGATTTTAACTTCACCTAGTTAATTAATGTGGTGAAGTATCATTTATCATTATATTACAAATGCA
>NZ_JBNLYC010000088.1:0-18524 GCF_050172015.1 Bacillus sp. GMa5/1
CAGAATACTTCACTTTAAATAAAGTAATGTATTCTGTATGTTTTCAAATAGTTTTTATCTATCTTGTATGTATAAGTCCCAGGCTTCATCAAATATAGACATACTTTCTAGCATTCCGCTCAACTCTAAGTATGAACTAATTTCATCATAGTCTTCAGATTGCTTCGGAAAACTTAAATCATCATACATCGCCTCTGCTAAATCTGAAATTTCATTTCTAAATAAAGCTGCACGATGCTTCATCATATAATGGTAAAATGTCTTTTTCAAAAATATTCCCTACCTTTCTAACTTGGGTACATTATACAAGGCAAAAAAGAAAAAAACCAGCATAAAAGCTGGTTAAAAGTCGAAATAATTTCTTTTTAATAGACGCGGTCTTCCCATTAATTCTTCATATGTTAGTTGTTTTGGTAAATCTTTCGTGTAAATTAAGAATAATTGATCTTCAATTTCTTTTACTGTATGGTCTGATTGATAGTCCATCCCACACGAGGAACAAGAAATACATGGTGTCTCTTGGATTTCAATGGCTTTCGTACCATCTGGTAATTCCCAATATACAGTATTCAAGCTTTCTTTCGCTTCTGTACTGTCACACCACATACAATTCATACTGCATCACCCTCAGTTTTTTTGTCGTTTTCTTCTAACTTAGCCATTTGTGCTTGATATTTTTTATCTTTTAATTGATCGCGCTTATCACGTTTATCTTTTAAAGATGCATGAGTATCATTATCTTCGTAGTCTTTACGACGGTTCATACGCTGTAAGTCGTCTGGAACGAGGTTAAATTTCTTATCGCTCATAAGACCTGCGATACCAACATCTGAACGTTTTTCTTCGTAGTTCGGATAAATCTCTTTAAAGTATCCTTCCGCTCTTCCTGGAATATAGCTCTCTGGCTCTGGATACGTCGTAATAACACCTTCAAAGTTACGAAGTACAACTTTATCTGCACTTTGTGAGATTAAATAGTTTGGTTGAAGTGCAATTTTACCGCCTCCGCCTGGCGCATCAACAACGAATGTCGGAACAGCATAACCAGATGTGTGTCCACGTAAACCTTCAATAATTTCAAGACCTTTAGATACTGGTGCACGGAAGTGACCGATACCTTCAGATAAGTCACATTGATAAATGTAGTATGGACGTACACGGATTTTTACTAAGTCATGCATAAGTTTTTTCATAATTGGAACGCTGTCGTTAATACCAGCTAAAATTACTGCTTGGTTTCCGACTGGAACACCAGCATTCGCTAACATTTCACATGCCTTTTTCGATTCTTCAGTAATTTCAATAGATGTATTGAAATGTGTATTTAACCATACTGGATGGTATTTTTTAATAATGTTACATAAGTTTTCTGTAATACGTTGTGGGAATACTACTGGTGCTCTCGTTCCGATACGAATAATCTCAACATGCGGAATCTCTCGTAAATTTTTTAATACATATTCTAAAATTTTATCGTTAATTAGAAGTCCGTCACCACCGGAGATTAATACATCTCGTACTTGTGGCGTTTCACGAATATAAGCAATTGCATCATCTAATTGTTTCTTCGGTACACCCATTCCAATTTGTCCACTAAAACGACGACGTGTACAGTAACGACAATACATAGAACATTGATTTGTTACTAAGAATAGTACACGGTCCGGATAACGATGTGTTAGCCCTGGAACTGGTGAATCTTCGTCTTCGTGAAGTGGGTCTTCTAAATCATATTTTGTTTTATATAACTCTTCCGAAATCGGTACTGATTGCATCCGAATCGGACAGCGTGGATCATCAGGATTCATTAGCCAAGCATAGTACGGTGTAATGTTTAACGGGATCGTTTTCGTTGAAATTTTAACGCCCTCTTCTTCTTCAGGTGTTAAGTTAATCACTTTTCTTAAGTCATCTAACGTTTTGATCGTATTCGTTAATTGCCAAACCCAATCATTCCATTGCTCTTCAGTAACATCTTTCCATAATTCGATATCCTTCCAGTGACGATTTGGTTTGTATACATCATGTAACATTGCTATTCCCCCTTTTTATACGCTCATCCTTTATATAAGCAATAGTTATGCCAACTTTACATTGTTGATAAGTAAATGTGCGGAGAACCCTATTACATAAGCAAAAAAATATTTTTAAGCGTTGTATGAAATCAATACTTAACATCATATTCATTACTTTTTATATATGTAAACGCTCTTTTATTGGTGCAAACACACAAAAACCGCCGATTATTCGGCGGTTTTGTCGTACTTGCTCAGTTTATATTGAAGCGTTTGACGAGGGATACCCAACATTTTTGCGGCTTGTAATATATTCCCTTCCGTTTCAATCAACGCTTGATCTATTAATTCTTTTTCTGTTTGATGAAGTGCTTCTCTAAGTGGCATTATACCCTTCTTCTTCGAAAACTTCTCTTTCCGAAATGTACGTGGTAAACAATTGGCTGTTAATGTATTCCCTTCTGCAATAATAACAGCATGTTCAATCGTATGTTTTAACTCCCGGACATTTCCAGGCCACTGATAAGCTTGCAGTCTATCTTTCGCTTCCTCATCAATTTGAAGTACACCTTTTTTATAACTTTTATTATATTCTTTCAAAAAATAAGATGCTAATAATAGTACATCCTCAGTTCTTTCACGAAGCGGTGGGATATATAATGAAAATACGTTTAAGCGATAATATAAATCAGTGCGAATTTTATTCTCTCGTAAACATATTTCTGGAGGCTGGTTCATTGCGGTAATAACACGAACATCTACTTTTCTCGTCTTATTATCACCAATTCTTCTAATGACCCCATCTTCTAACACTCGTAACATTTTTGCCTGCAAATCAAGAGGCATTGAATTCAGTTCATCTAAAAATAATGTACCACCATCAACAAGTTCAAATAGCCCAGCTCTTTCAATCGCTCCCGTATAGCTTCCTTTTGTCGTTCCAAACAATAAACTTTCTAATAGCGACTCTGGTAAAGCTGCACAGTTTTGTGCAATAAATGGCTTGTTTTTTCTTTTAGAAGCTTCATGAATTGCTTGTACGAACAGTTCTTTTCCTGTTCCTGTTTCACCATATATTAAAACATTCGCGTCTGTTGGTGCTACTTTTTGTGCTAACTCTTTCGTCTGTTTAAACCGCGTATCATTTGTCACTATCGTCTCAAATGCAGCGTGCTTTTTAATCACTTTTTTTCTAGATGATCGCTTTATTTTCGACTGTAAGTCAACAATTGTGTCAGTAAGTTTTTGAATTGTAGAGTAATCCTTTGCAATTTCAACAGCCCCAGCAATATTCCCATCTATAAAAATAGGTAACGTCGTATTTACTGTACAAACATCTTCACCATTTAAATTTTGATAATGTTGTACCTGATGTACGATAGGTTTTTTTGTATCTAGTACTTTCATCAATGTACTCGTTTCCCTTGATAAAGACGGGAACGCTTCTAACAGATGTTTCCCTAACACTTTTTCAATCTTGGATCCATCGTGTTTTGCAGCTACAGAATTATAAAATATTGTAATTCCATTTTCATCTACAGCGTGTATAGCCTCATCAATACTGCCCAAAATCGCTTCAATGACTTCTTGTGTCGAAACTGCTAGCAATGTCATCCCCCCTCTTGCCGAAAATCCAGCAATTACATGCCGAATTTTCGGCACACCTATGTGCGATTGTAAGCATGACGATTCCGTTCTATAATTTTGACCAATTTTATATTTTCATTAGATAACTCGAAACTCTAATTAGTACAACTTTTTCGAACACCCAGCTCCACCTAACTGTTTTGCTTTACAGCCAAATTTTGAGACGGAAGTTTTACTGCTTTCGAATAACTAGATAGATCTTTCACCCATATATTCATATCTTCCAACTTATCGAAAATGTAGCAATTATTCGCCAGTCTTCCTGTATACGTATAGCCTAATTGATGAAAGGCAGCATTCATTCCGAAAGAAAGCGATCGAGCAATTGTATAGGAGCAGAAAATAGATCTTTCTCGAAGCTCTTCCTCTAATTTAATTAATAAACTTTTCATAAATCCATGTTTACGATATTCAGGTAAAGTAGCACAATTCGTTAATTCTGCATTCCCTTCCTTTATGTTCATTTCTGCAGATGCTGTACTAATAATTTTCCCCTCAAATTCATACACGTAGTAAATTGTATCGTCTTCTTTCATCGTCTGTAATACATAACTCGCTTCATTTAAAGGTGTCGGATACACTTCAAATACTTTTCCGAAGACAGTTGCTAATTCTTCTGCATCTTCTTCATTCGCTTTTCTCAGCAAAAATTTCTCTGGAACTACTTTTTCTTTTATTTCTTTTCCTTTTACACCGCTTAATATAGTATCTTCCTCAGTCCAATGCATACTATTTCGTCTTTCATCATTATTATATTTCACAAAAAAGTATGCATCGTGTCCTTGAAAATAATGAGGTATCGTTGCTTCCAACAAAAAACCGAAAGAGAGCCATGTTGAAACATGCTCTCCCTTTCCTTTAATAATACATTTAGTGAAAGAATGTTTCTCTGCTAGTTCGTCAATTGTCTGTATAATACTTTCAACATTTCCTGTATAGTGATCTACCCGGATACGTTTATTAAAATAATCTAAAACGCCTTCTACTGTATAACAATTCGTCTGTTCTCTAAAAGATTCATAGTATTTCATTTTTTCACCTCACACCAATCTAGTAATGTACATGCAATAATTTTTGCGGCAGCTATCATTTTATCAACTTCTATATATTCGTTTGGATAGTGTGCTACTTTCGTCTCTCCTGGACCAAATACTATTGTTGGTACGTTTGCAATTTGTGTAAATAAACCTCCATCAGTCCCCCACGGAGATGCTTCAATAATTGGTTCGTTCCCTTCGATTTCAACAAAGTTATGATGAAGTGTTGTAATGAGTTCATGATTTTCTTCTAATTCACCAGGAACCCATCTCGCTCCAAACCATTCTACTTCTACCGGATTTTCAACAAACCAATTGTCCACATCATTTAATTCAACAATCCAATTCTCAAACTCTTCTTTTGCCGCCTCTATAGTCTCATTCGGCGCAACACCGCATCTTCCTTCTAAAATTAATTCATCGGGAACAGAACTTGGCCAACTCCCTCCTTCAATTTTGCCAATGTTAATTGGAATTGGAATTGGAATTCCTTTAAATAACGGATCTGTAATTCGACTATTTCTTTTCTCCTCTAGCTTTCTTACATGTTCTATAACAAACATGCTTTTTTCAATTGCACTAACCCCTTCATAGCGCGTTCCACCATGTGCAGCTTTCCCTTTTACACGTAGACGAAACCACATGGAACCTTGTTGTTTCGGGAAAAACTTCATATTAGTAGGCTCTGGAATAATGACACCATCTGCTTTATATCCTCGTAATATAGTTGCTAATGTCCCTGCTCCACCACTTTCCTCTTCTATTACACTTTGAAAATAGATGTCTCCTTTTAATTCAATACTAGATTCAATGATCGCTTCCATCGCAAGCATAAGTGCGACATTTCCGCCCTTCATATCCGTCGTTCCACGGCCATATATACGATTCCCTATTTTCTCACCGCTATAAGGGTGATGTTCCCACTGTTTCACATCCCCTTCTGGAACTACATCAATATGCCCATTTAATATCATAGATTTCCCGTCGCCACTTCCTTTTAAAGTTGCTACAATATTTGGGCTATCTGAAAAACTTGTACGGGGTGATACAAAATAAGGATGATCTTTCATTTTAGAAAAGGAGGGCTCCCATATATCGAGATCTAAACCTAATTCACGTAATTTTTCAATCACAATTGCCTGCGCACCGCTTTCATCACCAGATACGCTCTTTTCTTGAATTAATCGTTTTAAAAATTTCACACTTTCCTCTTCATGGCTCTCAATATAATCACAAACTTGCTTTTTTAATTGCTCCATATATTACATCTCCCTTCATTCAATTACTAGTAAGTTAGAACTAATTTGAAAATCAGCTTCTGTATGTCGTTTTACATCTTCTACTGTGTATGGGCTCATTAATTCTTGTAATATAAGTCCACTCGGAGTTACCTCCATGACTGCCATATCAGTAATAATTAAATCTACACATTTCTTTGAAGTTAATGGCAATGTACACTCTGAAACAATTTTTGCATTTCCGTACTTATCAACATGATTCATCACAACAACGACCCGCTTCGCTTTTTGTGCTAAATCCATTGCTCCACCAATACCTGGAACACGTTTTCCAGGTACAATCCAGTTTGCTAAATCGCCATTTTCACTTACTTGTAATGAACCAAGAATCGTTATGTCTAGCAAACCTTTTCGAATCATCCCAAACGCTGTGCAGCTATCGAAATAACTCGCTCCTGTTATAAGAGAAGTTGGTAAACCTGCTGCATTACACAAATTTTCGTCTTCATTCCCTTTACTTGGCGTTGGTCCCATGCCCACGATTCCATTTTCCGCATGAAACATAACATTTATATCGTCAGGCAAATGATTTGGTACAAGCGATGGTATGCCAATACCTAAATTTACAATCATACCATTTTGTATTTCTTTCGCCGCACGCCTAGCAATCTTATCCCTCACTTCTACGCCCATACCCATTTCCAGTTCACTCCTTCCGACGGTACAATATAATTTACGAAAACACCTGGAACGACAATTTCCTCTGGATCTAAACTTCCAAGCGGGACTATTTCTTCCGCTTCTACAATTGTTATATCCCCAGCCATCGCTACGTGAGGATTCATATTTCGTGCACTTTTGTCAAATACAAGGTTACCAAACGGATCTGCCTTTTTTGCATATACAATTGAAACTTCAGCAGTTAATGCTGTTTCAACTAAGTAGGTCTTACCATTCATTTCAACTGTTCGTTTTCCCTCTTCCACAATCGTATCAACACCAACATCAACTAAAACACCACCAAGACCAACGCCACCAGCGCGAATACGCTCTGCTAATGTTCCCTGCGGAGAAAACTCAATTTGTAATCTTCCCTCGTTTAGTTGCCTTCCTGCATTTGGATTGGAGCCAATGTGAGAAGTAATTATTGATTTAACTCTTTCATTTGTAACAAGACGACCGATACCTACATCAGGAAATCCAGTGTCATTTCCGATTAAATTTAAATTTGTAACGCCTTTTTCTAAAATTGCCTTTATTAAAGATGGAGGGGATCCAATCCCTCCAAATCCCCCAAACATCAATGTCATATCATCATGGAACAAAGAAATTACTTCCTCAATTTCTTTTAATTTACCGAATGTATTTGTAATAGTTGTCATGCGATACTATGCCCTCCTTTTTGCATCATCTCTTCCACACTTTTAGAGAAAATTGAAAGTAATTCATCTAACTCGGAATATGTAGTTGTCATTGGCGGTGCTACAAGCAGTGCACTATCTTCTTTTCCTGCTTGCCCTGAAACTGCTTGGTATAAAAGCAGACCATTTTTAGCTGCAACTGAAATAAGCTCTGACGCTTTTGTAAACGGTTGCAATTCTACTCCGATTAGCAACCCTTTTCCGCGCACATCAGCAATGATTGTCGATTGTTGTTGAACTTTCTGTAAGCCTTTTATTAAATACTCTCCCTTTTCTGCTGTTTTCTCAGGAAGATTATGTTTCTCCATATATTCAATAACAGCTAAAGCCGTTGCTGCAGACAATGGATTTGCACTTAACGTATGACCGCTCATTACTGAACGTGATCCACGTAATATTGGTTCCATAACACGATCACTTACAACTGTCGCTGCCATCGGTGTATATCCCGCTCCTAACCCTTTACCAAGTGTCATAATATCCGGCTCTACGCCCCAATGCTCCATCGCAAACCATGCTCCAGTACGACCAAGCCCAGTCATTACTTCATCCGCAATAAATAAAATATCGTAATGATTACAAATATCTTTAATGACTTTATAATAGTCTTTCGGCGGAACAACCGCGCCTCCAGCTGCTCCGATAATCGGCTCAGCAATAAAAGCAGCAATATGCTCTGCACCAATTCTTTCAATTGATCTTTCTAGTTCAGTCGCACATGCCAGCTGACAAGTTGGATATACCTTTTGAACAGGACATCTGAAACAATATGGAGCTGGTATAGTCGGATAATCTTCCAAAATAGATACGAAACGTTGTCTACGTAGTGGATGCCCAGACATTGATAAAGCACCCATCGTAATACCGTGATAACTCATCCATCTTGATAAAATTTTATGTTTCCCTTGAATACCTCGCTCTTGAAAATGCTGAATTGCAATTTTCATAGCTGTTTCATTCGCTTCCGTACCACTATTTACAAAAAAACTCCAGTTCAAATCTCCTACACTTAAATCACTTAACTTCTTCGCTAATTTTTCAGCTGGTTCACTCGTAAACTGTGATCTATAAACGAAAGCAATCTCCTCAGCTTGCTTTTTAATAACGTCTGCAATCTCCTTTACGCCATGCCCAATACCTGCCGTAATTGCTCCTGACGAACCATCAAAATATTTATTGCCATTTTGATCATACAAATAAACACCTTTTCCATGTGAAATCATTGGATACGGCTGACCAACAAGTGGTTTAATTAAGTAATCGCGCATAGCGCTCCCCCATTTCTCCAATTTGTATATATATGAAGAAAATTGACGTTTCTTTCATAAAAAAGAATCCTCTGCAAAAGCAGTGAATTTATCAAAAAACTATTATAAAATATACAAATGAGTGCTTAAAAAATTTTATAAAACAGAAAATTCAGAACTAAAAAACCGAAGACCAACCCTTTTCTATACGCCCAAATGACCCTCCTTTTTATATGAAATGACTGCATCACCAAATGTTTTTATAGCATAATGCCAGCTGTCCTTAAATACCGACATTCTGTACACTTCGACGGAACTCCCGTTAAACTCCTTCCTATTATCCTACTTTAAATTGCATATTTTAAAACAAATTTCGACACCCACCTTACTAATCAATTCAGATTCCTATTCATTATGTAAACTTTTCATTTTTAAACTATAAAAAAAGAACCGATTAACCACACTAATCAGTTCGTCATGACGCTCTCTTATGGGTTAATACTGTCAATTGCTAAAATAAATAGAAAAATGAAGTTTACAAATTCATCCTACAGTCTATAACACAAAACCTTTTCATAACTTCATTCACAATTACTATCGGGATATCCCTATCCCGAAGTGGCACTCCTTTCCTCAGATTCAAAGTATCTTTCCTTTATAATTTATGTAGGACAATTATCACTTTGTATGTGTATTTGCCTATAATTAAAAAAATCCCTAGTTTTCTAGCGATTTTTGGACATGTATTCAATATGTTAATTGAAATGCACTTTCAATTTGGCATTTATTTTACTTTCGTACAGTCATATGTACTGCTTTACTCTGTGAAATTCTCGTAAGCACCAGCACCTCTTTATGAAAACATATTTGTTGTCACTTTTTAATTTTCCCTTTATAAAATCATTTTTTTTGCATAACCGCTTTCTTGCTTCGCATATAGTTTTAATGATGACAAAGGAGGAATGTTCATGTCTCAATCTGAAATCGAAAAATATGGACAAGAAGTTACGCAATACGAACAGCTCGCACGTTACTATCAGTTTCGTAACCCTAAAAAATATATAGAATTATATATGAAATATTACGATGCACTATCAAAACTTGTACAGGCGTATGAAACAAGAGACTCACAAGAAGCTGCTTTACCATCACATATAAGAATTTTTCATGCCGATCCAAATATACCGGCGGTTGACATTTTAGTAAACGGACAAAAGGTTATTAAAAATATTTCATTTAAGCAATTCAGCCCTTATTTATCATTAGTGCAAGGTAAATACCGTATAGATATTGTTCCTGTCGGAAATGAAACTCCAATCTTTTCAGCGTTGGTACCAATAATGGGAAATCATACTTATACTCTTGCTGCAATAAATAGTGATAATCACCTACAATTACAACCTATACTTGATAATACACATTTACCAGCTGGTCAAGCAAAAATACGCTTTGCACATTTCTCTCCAGATACCCCTGTTGTAAATGTAGATTTAAAAGATGGAGATCATTTATTTGAAAATGTACTCTTTAAACAAATAACCGATTTTTTGCAAGTTAGCCCTGGTACAGCAGATATTGAAATTTCACTCGCAGATAATAAAAACGTTTTATTGACTATACCGAAATTCAATGTTGAACCAAATGTTATTTATACAATTTCAATAGTAGGTTATTCAACTAAAGATCCTAAATTAGAAGCCGTTATACTCACAAATTAAAACAGTCTACACCATTCATTTGGTGTAGACTGTTTATTTTTGAAATGCAATTTGAAATTCTGTCCAATCGTTATCTGATCGACACATAATGGATCCATTATGTTTTTCCACAATTTGTTTACATACAAATAATCCAATACCAGTCCCTAACTTTTTAGTAGTTACAAATGGTTCAAAAATCGTTTCTACATTTTCAGCTGGAATCATTGGTCCATTATTTTTTATCACAATTCGAATAGCTTGATCTTCTTCAAATACATCAATGATAATTTTTCGTTCTTCTTTCATTGATTCAAGAGCATCAATTGAATTCATTAATATGTTTAAAAATACTTGTCTCACTTCACTTCGATAACCAACAAGCGGAATTGGATACGGTAAATTCTTTTCAATCAAAACATTCGCATTGACCAAACTCGGATATAAAAATTGTATAATGTCTTGAAACAAGTCATTAAGCCAAAACCGTTCCGATTCATTCCACATTTCTTTTTTTGATACGAGTAAAAATTGCGAAATACGAAAATTTAATTGATCTAATTCATGCGAAATAATATCTAAATACGATAAACTCGGATGATCTGCCTTTAATAATTTGACAAACCCCATAATGGAAGTAAGCGGATTACGAAATTCATGTACAAAACTAGCTGACATTTGTCCTAAAATCGTCAGTCTTTCTTTATGTGTTTCGTTAATATATTGCTGTTTTTCCTCTAAATTCTTCGATATAATTTCCGAGTATTTTAAAACGGTATAATAAATTAATTTGTCAAAACAAGTATGTATTTTTGCCATAATTGGTTTCAATTCACGAGCACTAACATCTAATTCACACATCGCTTCGAAAAGTTCATTTCTTCCCACGTTTGCGTTATAAACAAAATCTCCAATATTCGCATCTGCTCCAGCACGTTCAATAGCAATTTTCTCACATAACGGTTGAAGATAATTTATATCTTTATCTTCCATAGTAAGTTCGATAATTAACTCTAGTAAATCCTCTCCATTTTGAACTACTTCTAGTTTAAATGGATCTTTTTCGGAAATTATCATTTTGTTTTTCCAGTTCTCTACGAATTGGTGCCTATTGTTTTTCAAGTGTGAACAAAATATTTCTTTAATATCCTTATCGATTGGAAAAACCTCCATTCCCTCCATTTCCATACGACGAATACCCTTTATATTTTGAATATTAACACAAAAAATACGATTCGTTAATAGATTTTTGTCACATTTTGTTAATTTCTGTTGATAAAATTATTTTTTCTTTCTTATTTAACTAATTGTATGCAAATCCCCTTTTTCCTTCACATATTTTCATTATTTCCGTAATCAAAACGACTTTTTTGCATCATTTTTAATTCTTGCGTACAATAGAAAATGAAAGGTGTGAAAAATATGGTAAATAAAAATGTGGAAGATTATCTCCAAGAAGGCATTTACGGCCAAAAGCAAAACAAACCAGAAGAACGTAATATGTATTTAACTACATTACGTGAGCGTGTGGAAATCGCTTTAACGATCGGTCAAGTAATGCAAAGTAATGTATACTCTGAAGTGGCGGGTAGCATGCGCCCTTCTCAATCATTACAACTCCTCCTAAATGGTGGCATTGCTTACCCACATTTATCAAAATACATTAAATTAGCAAACGAAAAAAATGTTCCTTTTACAATTGTTCAAAATAAAGATACAAAAACACCCATCGGTTTAGTATTAACTCATGCTACTGCTGTAGATAAAGAACAAATTTATGTAGAAGATACTATTTTCAAACAAGAAATGAAGTAAAAGTTACACTTAATTAAATAGTTACTAGCAGCGTAAAAAACGAGTATGGAATCGTAAACATTTCCTACTCGTTTTTTAGTGCAAGTTTTAAGTTTTTCTATTTTATTTTTTAATACATACTAATTTCATTTCTGTCATTTCTTCTATTGCATATTTAATTCCTTCACGCCCCGTACCACTTTCTTTCACACCACCATAAGGCATATGATCTACTCTGAACGTTGGGATATCATTAATCATGACACCACCAACCTCTAGCTCATCAATTGCACGCATTGCTTTAAATAAATTATTTGTGAATACACCTGCCTGTAAGCCGTAACGCGAATTATTTACTTGTTCAATCGCTTCATCAAATTCTTTAAATGTATTTACTGTCATGAGTGGACCGAATACTTCTTGGCACTGCACAGATACATGATCTGGAACATTTGTTAATACAGTCGGTTCAAAAATTCTTGCATCCCGCTTCTTACCACCGCATAAAACAGTTGCTCCTTCCTTAATTGCTTCTTGAACCCACATATCAATTCGCTCTACATCTCTTTTTGAAATTAAAGCTGATACATCCGTTTCCTCAAGCAGTGGATCACCAACAACAACTGATTCCATCGCTTTCTTTAGCTTCGAAAGAAATTCATGCATTTTCGTTTCATGTACAAAAACACGTTGTACTGAAATACAAACTTGCCCATTATTAACAAATGCTCCCCATTTTACACGTTCAATTATTTCATCTGTTAACTCTACATCTTCATCAATGATAACAGCAGCATTTGAGCCTAGTTCTAACGTAACTCGTTTTAGCCCAGCCTTTTGTTTTATTCCGATTCCAACTTTTGGACTTCCGGTAAAAGTAATAGAAGCAACGTAATCATTTTTGACGATTGCCTCACCAACCGTGGAGCCAGGACCAGAAATGATATTTAAAGCTCCATTTGGCAATCCTGCCTCTTCAAATAACTCAACTAATGCATAAGATGATAATGGCGTTTGATCAGCTGGCTTTAATACAACTGTATTTCCGGCAGCGATTGCTGGTCCAACTTTATGCGCTACTAAATTTAATGGGAAATTAAATGGTGTAATAGCCCCTATAACCCCAATCGGCTTTCGGATTGTATATGCAATACGCCCATCTGCACCAGGTGCGGCGTCTAATGGCAATGTCTCACCATATATACGCTTCGCTTCTTCAGCTGCAAATTTGTATGTTTGAACAGTACGATCTACCTCTCCCCTTGCAGCACGTATTGGTTTTGCAGCTTCTTTTGCAATAATCTCTGCAAATTCTTCTCTTCTTTCATCCATTTTTTGTGCAACTTTCTCTAAAATAGTCGCACGATCATATGCAGATAATTTATTCATTTTTGTCATTGCATTTTTTGCAGCAGTAACAGCCTCTTTTACATCTTCTTCCGTGCCTTGTGCAATTTCCGCTAATGTTTCTTCAGAATATGGTGCGTACAATGGTTTATACGTGTTTACAGATTTCCAATCTCCATTTATATATAAATGCTTTTTCATACTTCTTCTCCTTCCAAATATATGTATACAACAATACTTCACCTAGTGAAAGGTTTGACTTATGTCATTGTATCATAGCCCTTATCCCTCAAAAAACATTATGCTCAAAAAAACTCTGCTATATAGCAGAGTTTACGAGCTAATTTGCTCTTGTAACGAAATTTGTTTTTCATCTTCTAAAATAACAATCGATTCTACTATCTTTGTAACTTCTAATCTTTTTATATAATGTCCATCTAATTCTTTCACACAAAACTTATAATTTTCAATTTCAATGGAATCCTCTTCAGCAATCTCTATATTCTTCGTTAAAATCCAACCACCGATTGTATCAACACCATCATCATCAATCCCTAAACCAAATAACATATTCACTTCACTAACAAGTACTTTTCCCTCTAGTATCGTCTTCGTTTCACTAACCTTTTGAATTTCTGGCTGCTCATCCGTATCAAACTCATCCTGAATATCTCCAACAATTTCTTCCAGAATATCTTCAACAGTAACAAGTCCAGATGTTCCACCATATTCATCTATCAATATAGCAATATGTGTTCTTTCTTTTTGCATTTTTAAAAACAAATCATGAATTGGAATAGAATCGATAACTAAAATAATTGGTCTCATATATTGCTCTACTGTCTTCTTATTAACAGCTTTATGTTGTACAAATTCAGTAAAAATATCTTTAAAATTCACAAAACCTATTACGTGGTCTTTGTCGCCATCAACAACTGGATACCTTGTATATTTTTCACGAGACATTTTTTGCAAAGCTTCTTCAGCAGGCATCTCTTTACTTATAATATTCATTTCAGTTCGAGGTACCATTATTTCTTTTGCAATGCGATCATCAAATTCAAAAATTTTATTCACATATTTATATTCAGATTGATTAATCTCACCATTTTTATAACTTTCTGAAACTAACAACCGTAATTCTTCTTCTGAATGAACCTCATCATGTCCCTTCGGCGGTTTCAGCCCTAGCAGCTTCGTAATGATTCGAGCTGAACCATTTAATAGCCAAATGAATGGGAATGCAATACGATAAAAGAAAATTAACGGCTTAGAAACAAGTAAACTCACTTGTTCAGATTTTTGAATTGCAAATGTTTTTGGAGCCAATTCACCTATTACAACATGTAAAAAAGTAATTAACAAAAACACTAAAATTACAGCAAAAATGTCTGCTAGTTGAGTAGAGATATTCCAATTTGCAAAAAGCGTATCAAACATTTGCTTTAACGCAGGTTTACCAAACCACCCAATTCCTAAAGCTGTAACAGTAATTCCCAGCTGACAAGCAGATAAATATTCGTCTAAGTTTGTAATGACTGTTTTGACCGATGTTGCACGATTATTTCCTTCTGCAATTAAATAGTCAATTCGTGAACTTCTCACTTTAACAATTGCAAATTCTGCTGCAACGAAAAATGCCGTTAAAGCAATTAAAACAATCACTATACTTATACTATATATGTCCAAATACTTTTCCTTACTTACTTTGTAAGCAAGGAAGCCACCTCCTACTTAATTTTATTCAAGTGAAGTAAGCATTCTAATACTCTAACAAAATTCTACATTAGCAACCACCTTTTTATATATTATATGCATACATAAAAAAGATATTTATCATTATGATAATCTAATTCATTTACACTCGTCAAATTATTCTAAATGTTACGATAAAACATTTTTATTTAAACGAACTATTCTTCTCAACTCAATTTCGTGAAAAAACACTTTCTTTGCCGATTCCACACTTCTTTTGTCGCACTAGAAGGGAACTTACTTCATAGCTCGAAATCATTCAACAGGATATATATAGGAGGGATTATTTTGGAATATAAAACACCATTTATCGCAAAGAAATTAGGTGTTAGCCCAAAGGCTGTTGTCCGGATCGCACAACAATTAAATCTTACGATAGAGAAAAACAAATATGGCCACTTTATTTTCACACAAGAGGATGTCGATCAAATGTTAGAACACCATCGATTTCAAATAGAGCAATCTCAAAATTCTCAATCTACTCAAAAGGCTTCCTCAAATGAAGTTGAGGAATTAAAAACTCAAGTTAATACAATTGTTCAAAACATATTACCCAATGATTTTGAGCAATTAGCTGATCAATTAAACACTATTACGAGAAGACTTGATCGAATGGAAGAACAAATGCAAGATAAGGCAAATGATGTCGTCACGTACCAACTTTTACAACACCGTCGTGAAATGGAGGAAATGTTAGAGCGAATTCAAAAATTAGAAGCTGCCCTAACGAAAGAAGAACCCATTTATATTACTCCTGATTCAAAACCAACATATGAACGAGAAAAGAAACCGAAGCGCCGCAAAATGATTTTTAGTATATTTGGATTATAATTTTTAGACCCTTATTAAAATAATAAGGGTCTTTTTTAATGAAGAGTTATATCCTATACAAATATTATTCTCTTTATTATACATATTCACTTCGCTTTATTTCGTTAACATAATATTTTTACTGTATTCTGCAATTAATGCCTGTGCATGAGCATTCCCTTGAATCACATCACGAAATTCTTTTAAAGAATACAAATGCGTAACCCCTTTTCGAGCATGAATTCTTACTGGTACACCTTGTAAAGTATCATGAAACTGAAATGGATTATCTATTGGCTCAATTGGAAAACCAAGTGTAAGTAAATACATATACATTCTTTTTGTTACTGCTGCAATGTACCATTCAGCTTTTGTTTCTAACGCATGTATAAATAAAATAGCTGTTAGCCTTTTGAAATGTCCTCTCCCACGAGACGTTTTCGAAATACTTAACTTGCCTATTTCATATACATTCTTCAAATCTTTTACTAAATCATTTTTAGAAAACGGATAGAAAAACTCAGAATTTGATTGTTCAGGTACCGTATACTTAATACATTCCACTGTACCAATAGGATGTTCATCTTCTATTAATAAAAATCGTGATGGATTTAAATTACGTTCTACGAACATTAAGTTTCTTTCCTCACAAAAATCTCCCCATAGTTGCTCGAACCCAAAATGTTCTTCCTTTGTTTGAACACGCTGGAACATATTTAACCGCCTTTCCCATCGCCGCTCTGTTTTTGATAACGCTTTCACTATCTATCATATAAAAACAAATCTTCGTATGCAACTAAAAATATTTATGACTTATTATATTCTGCAAAATGAATTAGATTCCAATTTAATCGACTTTTATCCCGCGCTCACATTCCTTTTAATAACACATTTGTATCACTTTTCAAATCTAAATTACATTATGTTTCTTTCCATACAGCATATAATTCTTCTTAATCTAAAGAAATCCTTTATGAAAAAGGATTTCTTTTACTTCTTAATGCTTTTTAACCATTTTTCAAAAATTTGTACCATCCCATGTTTTCCAGCTAATTTCTCTTCCCCTTGTTTCGTCTTATATGGATATAACTGCAAGAAAACACCGCATCCAGACTCAATTTTTTTACTATGCATATGGCTTCCTGGATATACACAAATGACTTCATAAATTGACCTTCGATAATAGACTCGCTTTCCATCCTGTTCTTCTACATACTTTATAGACCAGTACTTATACATTTGCTCAGTTGCTTTCGTATTTCCGACGTGCTGAAAAATATTGTACATCGGACTATACTTCACTTCAATAATAATAGAAGATTTATATACGTATTTCCCATCTTCTTTTACATAACAGTCTAAGCGAATATCTGGCTTCTTCGTATCCTCACCATTGTAAAAATTACTACCTTTACTTAATGCAATAAGAGGATGTGTTTCAATTAAGTCATTAAATGCAACATGCACCTTTATATCATCTCGTTCTAAAACTACTGTCGTTCCATCTTGTAATCCATCTACATAAAAATGTTCTTGTATTTGTTCACGGATAGAGTTTCTAGCTTCAAAACCAATTTGCTCTAAAATTGAAATAACGATAAAAAAAGCGTAATATTCATACACTAAAAACGTTGGCTTATAAACAAATAATAACGATGGAGATTGATCCGTATATTGCGGGAGTACTTCTAAATGATGTAGTAATTGTTGATGTGGTATCGGTAAATCATGTAAGTTCATGTTACTTGTTTCAGTAACTTCCCTCCAAAACGAAGAATGCATTAACATTTGAAAGTATTGTACATTTTCATGCACAATATGCGCCAATATTTTATATTCTTGTATTTTCATTGAGCTCTTTCGTAAATCGGCTTCTTTTAGTAAATGTATATTTTTATATTTTTGCTTCTCTCTATCAGTTACCGATCCATTACGCTCAATTGTTTGTATAATCGTTTTTACGGCTTGAAACTCTTCTGATTTTTTCTTTTTTTCTCTTTCTAAGATTTCAATTGTTTGGCGTAAAAAACTTTTTGCTTCAATTAAATAATGATAAAATTGCATCGCTTTATATTTAAGAAATGCATTTTCCTTACTATTTTTTTGTTCCATAAACTTACGATTATAATGTTTGGCATAAGGTTTTCGTTCTGCCACTATAGTTCCTTTTCTTGTTGGCCTTCGCTCTTTTCCTTCCCATTTATATTCATTTATAAATTTTGAGCTTGATTCTATTTTCTTAAAGATTTGCTTTATCATTTTCATTTTTTGGGGTAACTTTCTAAGTAACACTAAATAAGAAGAATCCTCAATATCGCTAAGTGCAGAGAAGGTCTTTTTATAGTAACCTCTATCCAAAATCAACTCATTTAAAATTGACTTCACATAGTCTTGAATCATTTCAAATTGATCATCAAAAAAGTTTTTCGGTACGATTTGAAATGCGCCATAATACGTTGTATCTTCTATACGCACTTCAAAATGGTATAAACCACAGCGCCATGGATAAAAGAATT
>NZ_JBNLYC010000089.1:0-18502 GCF_050172015.1 Bacillus sp. GMa5/1
GCTATAAGAGTATTGAATAAGATATTGATTCACTACTCTTATAGCAACTTTACATTATATGGTATATTTACTCGTAAAAAGAAGATAATAACAAGTAAATCCATTAAAGAATGGGAGCACTCAAAAAATGAAACGAAAAATATTAACTCTCTTTACACTTTTATGCTTAGCACCACCAATACAAGCTAGTGCTTACACATTTCAGTCACTACCGATTGCGTCAAAGTCTAAACAATGGTATGTCGAAATCGATAAATCTCATAACTCAAACAAGCAAGCAATCCAGCCAAAGCAAGGTGTATTTGATACGTATAGTTTACTCGTAAAAAACATCGGTCATGATGTATCAAACGTATCTGTGGAAATACTTGATAACAACCCTACCTCTAAAGCTACCTTTAAACCTACTACACCTAATGAAAATATTTCTAAAAGTCATACAAGCTTTGACTACATGGTATTCCCATTAGACTTTAATAGTCATAATTTTAAAGTTGTGATCACTTGGGAAGAAAAGAATTTCTCTTATAACGGCCATCCGGTAAATGAAGGTAAAAAAATGAAAGAAACATTTGTATTTAATGAAGACTAAGTCCTAATTTCTTTAGGGCTTAGTCTTCATTTTTGAAACCTGCTTGTATCGCTTCCGTCACTTCTTTTGTGATTTCTAATTTTGTTGTGCCAAATATGTACGGACAGTTTTTCATTACAAAGGTGTTTTATTAATACTAGTTGATTATATGCTAAGTTATTTTCTATATAGGTCTAGCCCTCTTTTCCCATATAATCAATTAAATCGACGAATACTCGGTACAGACAATGCTATTCCAATTGTTAAAATTACTAAACTAGCTAGTGTTATAATAGTTATTTCGCCACCTATGACAGTAGCTAACCAGCCTACAACTACATACCCTAATGGCAATAAAGCAAAAGAACCCAACATATCAAGGCTTGCCACTCTTCCGAATGCTTCTTCTGGTACAAGCTCCTGTAAACTCGTTTCCCAAATGAGTCCAAATATCATCATGCCAAATCCTTCAATTGCCATTAAGAATATTAAAGCGGGTGCCCAAGAAATGAATGGCATAATTAATAAAGCAATGCCACTCATTAAAACACCTCCATAAGCCAGTAATCCTCTCTTATGCCACCGCTCTTTCCCACCAAATATTACTGCGGCAATTATAGCCCCACCACCAGAAAAGGCCATGCCAAGCCCATACACGTAAGCTTCAAAATGATGATGAACATTAAATAACCATGGAATTAATACGACGATAATGCCGGCATAACAAATATTTATAAAAGAAAAAACTAAAATTGTAATCCACAGCCACGGATGACTTTTTAAAACTAAAACACCTTCCATAAACTCTTGTTTGTAAGTAAGCTTACTCTTTTCAATGGGTTTTACTTTTTTAAACTTAATTTCTTTTAAAAATAATAAACATAAAAATGATAATAAGTACGTTGCTGCATCTAGTCCGAAACCTATCCCTGCAGATGCAACCGATACGATTAACCCACCAAGTGCTGGCCCAATCAATCGTATACCTTGATTACTCATTTGAGTGAGTGCGTTAGCTGCATTACGAATTTCAGGAACGAATACTTTCGCCCTTACAGCAGAATATGCTGGTTGGAATATCCCTTCCATAAGTCCGTATATGGCAACGAGAATATATAAAATCGTAATTGTTAATAAATCCATAAATATAAGCGATGCAAGTAATAGCATTAATATACAGCGGATTATATCCGTAAATAACATTAATTTAACCCGATCAATTCGGTCTACAACTAAACCTGCAAACGGTAAAGCAAGAATATTAGGTAGCATGTACATTGCCATCGTCATCCCCATTACAACTGTTGAGCCAGTTAATGAATACACAACAACTGGAAGTATGACCATAGTTATCGAACTACCTAAGGCCGAGAGTAATTGTCCAATCCATAAAAACTTAAAGTGCGTTGATACTTTAACTGGTAATAATAATTTTCCAATATAACTTAAACTTTTCTCCTTTTGTATTTCCCCTTGCATGTCTCTCTCCTCTTTTCAAATGACTATAGAATACATAATATACGACTGAAAATTCATAATATTATATTTCCAATTATATAAGAAACCATTATGTTATGGTAAAATTATCAAAAAAATATAAAGGAGAATGCATCATTATGCCTCCAAATTCACATAACATCGAACACCAAATCTATACAATGTGTATGATCCAGCGCAACAATGAAGTTTTACTCGTAAAACGACCCAATCATCGAGGTTTCCCTGGCTACATAGCTCCTGGCGGCAAAGTAGATTTTCCCGAAAGTATCGTTCAAGCCGCTATAAGGGAAGTAAAAGAAGAAACCGGATTACTTGTTTCGGATTTTAATTTTAAGGGATTAGATGAATATGTAAATCCGAAAGGGAATGTTCGGTACATGGTATTTAACTACTGGACAGACTCATTTGAAGGTGAACTTCTTTTAAACCCACCTGAGGGCAAATTATTATGGATACCAATCGATACAGCACTAAAGCTTCCTATGCAAGATTGGTTTAAAGAAAGATTCCCATTATTTTTTGAAAAAGGCACTTTTGAAATTCAACGTGCTTGGGATAATGAGCTAGATAAACAAGTTGCTATAACAATTACACATACGTAAAAAAGCTTGGAATTTTCCCAAGCTTTTCTTACTTCTCCTCTACTTTCTTAATCCTATAATCAATTTCTAAAAACTCAACTCCAAATATCCACATTCTATGATTAGCTTCTAGTATGTGATCCGTGCGCTCTTTTATAATAAAAGTCTCTGCTAACGGTAAACGGATTGTCAAGAACCGAGTATGTAAATAAATCCCCTCATCTCCCTGACCATTTTCTCTTAACTTACTAGTAATAATTAAATCATGACTATCATTATATAGTTTCAAAATACCAGTCATATTCGAATAAGGTAAAGGTAAGGCGATATTCATATATGTCTCATTCTTATTTGTATGCTTTGAATAAAGAGCTACAAAAATAGATTTACCTGCTTCATTTTTTCTTAGCCAAGCCCTTACATTCTCTCTTCCATCTTTCTCATCTATGACACTAATGATAGAGCCATGCATCGTTTCCCAATTGCCGCCCATTCCTAAATGTATTTGTTCTACACGCTTACTCATTTTCTCATAGCAAAGTGCGAACGGACGGAACCAACGAGCCCATTTAATATTCGATTGCAATTCATACTCTACTGTATTTTCATAAAAATGAATAATACTTAAAGGAACCTTCGTCACATCAAATGCCTCACTATGAAAGTCATTTACTTTATCAACTAAACCGTTGTATTCCTTACTGTCTACTAAATTGCTGCTATATAAATAAGCCTCACCAATTGCCACATTTCCTCTTAACTTACTCATTGGTTTCCCATAGTATTTATAATTCGGAACACTCTTTTCAATCACCCAGCCGATAAATGCCGGTAACGCTACTCCAATTCCGTTGACAACACCATGAATCCAAACCATTTGAGCAATTGTAATCGTCAAGACATGCTTCAAATTCCCGTATGAATATATAAGTGAGAACATAATTGTAACCATGAGTGTACTAGACGAAACGATTAGAAGAATCTTTGCACTGATAGCATTAAATTTTGCTCTCCAAACGTAAAATCCATACCCATAAATTGCACATAAATATAGGAACACTGCAAAAAATTCAAATATTCTTGAGTATGTAATTCCTATTGCAACTGTCATAGGTGAAATCATGATGATAAACATAATAGCATCATACACTTTACTTCTCTTTTCTCTTTTTCTCCCTATTAAACCAGCTGATAATGGCAATAGAAACGCCGAATAATGAAAATGTGCAGCTGTGAGTAAAACAATGTCAGAGCTAAAATGCATAATTGAAAGTTTTGCTACTGAAGCAGAAAACCAAAAACCACCTAAAAACAAATAAATAAACGCACTATCTATGGCGATCTCTTCTAACGGCTTCCATCCTCTTTCTAGCAATCTACTTACACCAAATAACGCAACAATTCCTGTATATACAAACCAAACTAGCGCAAATAAATAGTGATTTGTGACGAAAGCTAACATTGCACAAATTGCTGCGATTGGATATAAAAACGATACGAATTTATAAAATAATAAATACAATCCATCTCTTTTTCTTTTATCAATAATACAAAGTGACATTGGTATAAATAATAAAACAGATAATAATATAATTGCTTCAACAGGATTTACATTCGACCACTCACATATTAGAAAAATAACATAACAAGCAAGCCCAAATATTATATTTTTCATATCGTTTATTTCCTTTCCACAAATGTTCCCTTATATGAAAAAAGCGATCCAATTAACGGGTTTCGTACTTGTACATGAATTCGAAAACATTGTAGTTCATCATCATAACTTTCAACAATTTTTGCTTCACCATACAAAAATTTTGGTAACGGCATTTTTCTTCCAAACATATAAAACCATTGTTTCTTTGAAGAAATATGCATTGCCCCTAACTCATCGATATGAAAATGCAGTGTAGAGACGAGTAAATGTGGTTCACCAAAATAATCTACAATTTCTTTTTCTTTTTCATCCAATTGCATAACTGCGTTAAAATATCTTTTCTTATTATGAAAATAAAAAGTACGGTTCCACCTTACTAATTCTTGTCCATATTCATCTCGCTCAGCTATGTTTTGTATCGTAAATGGAATTTCCTCTCCTCGTTCCGAGAAAAACATTCGAAACTTCGATGCAATTTTTAATATAAATTTCACGAAAAAAGAGCCACCGTAAATTTCATCCATCTTTCCTTCACCTGTAAAACTATTCTCTTCTGTAATCGCATAACGCTTCTGCAATTCAGGATGAAGATTTTTATAGGTATCCCCTAATAATCGTTCATATATATTAGCCATACACTTATCCCTTTCTCGCCCTATTGCAATTTTTAGCTCTTGGTAAATCGAAACTATTTATATAACCGACAATTGATAACCCCATTAGAAGAACATTTAATGTAATCGGATTAAACGGCCCTGTAAAGCTTGTAATATTCGTAAATCCTGCCGCTAATGTTAAAACTAGTAATACAATAATATGCAGTATAAATAATTTTCTTTTTGTTATTGGCAACAGCCATACGACACCGAAAATTATTTCTACCCCCCCAATTATTTTAAGTATATATACACTACTTTCATTTGAACCGATTAATACAGAAAGCATCTTTACTTCTTCTAAATGAGTAAAAAGTAGTTTTGGCACTATCCCTTGATATATCCATACAAAAGCAAATAAAAAACATACGAGCCAATACGTCATTGTTCTTCTAATTAGTAACCTAGGATGAAGCCCCTTTTCTAACCATAATTTTAAGGCATCAAAACTCCAAGCAGTCGCCCAACCTAATAACGGACGAAAAGTATAGGAATCTATTACATTTCCTATACGACCAAATCTTATATCATAATCATATTGTGTCTCAAAATGGATGTATTCTTTATTGGGCGTATACTTCCAATAACCACGTCCTATTTGAATAAGAGATAATGTATTATCCGTCCAAAATTTTAAAGAAGAAATTCTTTCACCAGTTTCTTTTCTTATTTCACCTATTGATTCCCCTTCTCCAGCTATTTCAAGCCCAAATCCAATCTTTGTTTTATATAAAAACTTCTGTGGTTCTCCTTCTTTTTTCTCTAAATACGAAATTTCAGTAAAGCGAGCATCCCACTCTGTATGTATATCTGGTTCTTGCGTATATTCCCATAATTTTTCCATCGTCGTGTTCATTTTTGTCGCAACATAAATAGGCTGTTTCCTTTTCATTCTCCCCACCTCCTATGCACTATAAGTTTAATGTACATGCAATGAATTTATTTTGCTACATTTTTCACAAACTTCCTCAAAAAAAGAAAGAATTTTTAAAATATATATAAAACACTTGATTCCACGAAAAATTTAAATTATTATAAAACAAATGTTACCAACAACTTCATAAATCAAACACTCTCGCCTAAAACGTGAGATAGAGGTTGCGATACTTATGAGTATTCTAATGGAGACACAGAGATGTCTATGAACTTAGATGAAAGGAAGTATTGCCGAAATTGATAAATTTCTCTGCATTTATCAATTGGGGCTGTTTTCGAATAGAAACAGAACTGTCATATGTACAGACGTGTACGTATGAAGAGCTATCTACAAAAAAGAGATATCATTTTTTTATGATATTCCTTTTTTGGCGGTTTTTTTATTAGCTCCGTTTTCTGTTTCCCTTTTCCTGTAACAGCACCATCCTCACTTATTTGAGATGGTGTTTTTTGTTTGTCTTTCTGGTAACTACAGGAGTATTGGGATTTATATATTTCCTAATCTATTCTTAAAAATAGACGAAAGAAGGAATTTGTAATGGAAACAATTGTTCAAAAATTTGGTGGCACTTCTGTCGGAAGCGTCGAACGCATTCAACATGTAGCAAATTTAATTATTGAAGAATATGAACGAGGTCATAGCATTGTCTCTGTCGTTTCAGCAATGGGAAAAAGCACAGATGAACTTGTCGCACTCGCTAACGCTATCACAGAAAATCCAAGTAAACGTGAAATGGATATGCTTCTATCTACAGGAGAACAAGTAACTATTTCATTATTAACAATGGCACTGCAAGCAAAAGGCTATCATGCAATTTCATTAACAGGGTGGCAAGCAGGTATTACGACAGAATCTGTACATAGTAGTGCACGGATTACTGACATTCATACAGATCGTATTCAATCTTATCTTGCTGAAGGTACGATTGTTATCGTAGCTGGTTTCCAAGGTATAAGTGTAGAAAATGAAATTACAACGCTTGGCCGTGGTGGCTCTGATACAACTGCTGTCGCACTAGCCGCTGCACTTAAAGCAAAAAAATGTGATATTTATACGGATGTGACAGGTGTATATACGACGGACCCACGAGTTGTAAAAGATGCTTACAAATTAGACGAAATTTCTTATGACGAAATGTTAGAGCTTGCTAATCTCGGTGCCGGCGTATTACACCCGCGCGCTGTTGAGTTTGCTAAAAATCATAATGTAGTTTTAGAAGTTCGCTCAAGTATGGAACAAGAAAACGGAACAATTGTAAAAGGAGAATGTAACATGGAACAACAATCAATCGTTAAAGGTATTGCATTTGAGGATAACATTACACGTGTCACAATTAAAGGATTAGAACAAGGCTCGCTTTCAACAGTTTTCTCTACATTAGCAGCAGCACACATTAATGTAGATATCATCATTCAAAGTATTACAAATGAAGGAACTGTACACCTCTCCTTCTCCATTCATTCGAATGATTTAAGAGAAACTTTAGAAGTTTTGGAACAAAATCAAGAAACTCTTCACTATGAATCTGTAGAACATGAAAATCACTTAGCAAAAGTATCAATCGTAGGATCTGGCATGGTATCTAACCCAGGTGTCGCTGCAAATATGTTCACTACTTTAAAAGAAGAAGATATTCATATTAAAATGGTAAGTACATCAGAAATTAAAGTGTCTGTCGTTATTGATCGCCTTCATTTAGTAACAGGCGTTGAGGCGCTGCATCAATCATTTATGGCGAAAATTGAGCCTTTCGTGCAAATGAGCTAATCTGATATATTTAGTAATACTAAAAAAATCAGATTAATGTATTACCTTCCTATTAAATAAAAAGCTGTTCGTTAACACGATGCTATATGACATATTAAAAAACACCTTGTCACATTTTCCTATACTGTGACAAGGTGTTTTTAACTGAAAGGAATTTGTAACTACTTAGTAGTATAATTATGAGGATAATTAAATAATAGACTTTTATACATAAGGAGATAAGACTATGGCAAAAAACAAATTACTACGAATGGACAATGTCAGCATCGTTGTAGAATCCCTTGATAACGCAATCTCTTTCTTTGAGGAGATTGGCTTGAATCTCGAAGGTCGAGCCAATGTCGAAGGTGAATGGGCTGGTCGCGTAACTGGACTCGGTTCTCAGTGCGTAGAGATCGCTATGATGGCCACTCCAGATGGCCACAGCCGAATTGAACTTTCGCGATTTCTCACCCCACCTACTATATCAGATCACCGAAATGCTCCTGTAAACGCCCTCGGTTATCTACGCGTCATGTTCACCGTTGAAGACATTGACGAAATGGTATCGAGACTCACTAAGCATGGTGCAGAGCTCGTTGGTGAAGTAGTTCAGTACGAGAACTCGTATCGTCTCTGCTACATTCGTGGAGTCGAAGGAATTTTAATCGGTTTAGCGGAAGAACTCGGTAATAAATAAGTAATATTTTATAAGAAGTCTTTACTAAAGTAAAAATATTTGAAAGAAATTCTCGCTTCATAAAACTTAGATTTTGAACCCCGTCCTAGTTTTAGAACGGGGTTATGCTTGTTTGAACTTTTTAACACACTATCAACATCCTAAAATCATTATAAAACAATTCAATTACTTCTTATACTCTTTCCTAGGAAATATAACTGATTCTTCTCACCTCTTATCATATATATCTTTTCTTTTAAAAAACGATCTGAACTCATTCAAAATAACTTTCTTCACGTCAGAGTAAAAAACTATCATGAATAGTGCTATTCCTAATAAGATTTCTTGCATTCCTTCATAATCAACGAAAGCACTTAAAATTAGCAAACCACATCCAATATAAAAACCAAATTCATTTCCTTTCTCAAAATCCTCATCTTCTGCATCACTATGTATTTTCTTTTTGAAATCTTGATTCCCTTTTATCAACTCATCTAGCGTAACATTATACATTTCGCTCAGTAAAATTAAATTATCAATATCAGGATAACTTTTATCATTTTCCCATTTATATACCGCTTGCCTCGTTACACCAATCTTTTTAGCAACATCCTCTTGTGAAAACCCCTTTGACTCTCGTAGTTTTTTAACTGTTCTCCTAAATTCATAACGTCCCCTCCTTTAACAAATTATTACATAAAAAGAGATGTAAAAGAAAGAAACCATTAGTAAAATTCACTGTAAACCATTCGTTTACACAATAAAAAGAGAGGATAACTCTTTGAGCTACCCTCCCTCACTTCTATTAAAACAGATGAATGTTTTCTTTTTTACAAGCTGCACGTAAATCGTCAGGCCATACAGAAGATTGAACTTCACCGATATGAGCTTTACGTAAGAAGTACATGCACATTCTTGATTGTCCAATACCACCGCCGATTGTTAATGGTAGTACGTCTTCTAGTATACCTTTATGGAAATCATACTCACGTTTGAAGTCTTCACCAGTTTTCGTTAACTGCTCATCAAGTGATTTACTATCAACACGAATTCCCATTGATGATAATTCAAATGAAGATTGTAGTACTGGGTGCCAGAATAAAATGTCACCGTTTAATTTCCAATCGTCATAATCAGCTGCGCGTCCGTCGTGCTTTTCACCTGAACGAAGTGCATCACCAATTCCGATAATGAAGACTGCACCGTGTTCTTTCGCAATTGCATGTTCACGATCTTTCGGTGTTAATTCTGGATATTTATCTTCTAATTCTTGAGAAGTAACGAAAACAATTTCTTCCGGTAAATACTTTCCAAGGAACGGATATTTTTCAAATAAGTGATCCTCTAAATCTTTGAATATTCCATAAATTGTTTGTACTGTTTTTTGTAAGTAATCGACAGTACGCCATTCTTTTTGAACGATTTTTTCCCAATCCCATTGGTCAACGTAAATGGAATGCGTTGCATCTAGTTCTTCATCACGACGAATCGCGTTCATGTTTGTATATAAACCTTCACCAGCTTCATATCCATATTCATGTAATGCAAATCGTTTCCATTTCGCTAGTGAATGAACAATTTCTAATTCTTCTCCTGAATGTAACATATCAAATTCAATTGGACGTTCTACACCGTTTAGGTGATCGTTTAATCCTGATTTTTTCGTTACGAATAATGGTGCAGATACGCGGAATAGTTCAAGGCGTTTTGCTAATTGGTCCTCGAAAAATGTTTTAACTTCCTTAATTGCAATTTGAGTCTCTCTTACTGTCATTAATGATTGATACATGGTGGTTTCCTCCTAAAATGTTTGGATGTTGTGAAAAGAAGCCAACAAAAAAAGCCCTTCTTTCCCAAAAAACTGGGACGAAAGGCTTTGGTTCCGCGGTACCACCCAAATTAGCAACAGAGGTTGCTCACTTATACAATACGGAGATGAAATATCTCGATACTGTTCTTCTTGTAACGGCGAAGTTCCCGGCTAAGTCTACTTTCCTATAAAGGATTTCGGTTAGCAACTCCAGGAGGTTCTTCATAATAGGCTTCGTATCAGGCTCACACCACCCCTGACTCGCTTAAACTACGTCCTACTACTACTCGTCCTTTCATAGTCGTTTTGTTGTCACATCTCTGAAACATTTTATTAATGATTATTCTATACAAAAAATAAAGAAAGTCAACAAAAAGTTTTAAAATATTTTTCAATTCTTTATTTTACGGCTTTATTGATTGTTGTTAATTTAACATCTTTACTTTTTCTGCCTCGTCAATCCAAAAAATGTTTCACTGACCGAAACTAACGTATAAACAATAATTAATGTGATCGTTCGGAATATAGAATCCGCAGTATTTCTTATTATTTTCATTTTCTTTATAATTCCTTTCAGTTTACTTGCAATTTCATGATATACTATAGCATTCAAGCAGTTTATTTTTACTTAAAGCAATCATAGTCATTTATAAAGAGTATTTTCTAAATCATTGACTATTATCAAATAAGATTTTTAAATAACGGAGTGATCATATGAGTAAAACGAAGGCAAAACCGAAAAAAGGTGTAGGACAAGGTACAGGAAGTAAAGGATGGAACCGTTGGCAATCAAGTGCAAAGAAAAAGGCAGCTGCAAAGCCATACAAAAGTAAAGGTACAAAGAAGTAATTTAAATAACATTTGATTTCTTTACTTTGCACAAAACAAAATATAATTATTACAACAAAAAGCTATGCTTTCACATGTGAAAGCATAGCTTTTTCATATTAAATCATTAAAATATCTCGTATTTCTTCCTCCGTGATGGATGCTAATTTTTCTTCTCCCGGCTCAATCACTTCAGCAATTAAATTTTTCTTACTTTCTTGCAGTTCATGCATTTTCTCCTCAATTGTTCCGTGGGCTACTAGCTTTATAACTTGCACTGTATTTTTTTGCCCCATTCGATACGCTCTATCGGCCGCTTGTTGTTCAACAGCTGGATTCCACCATAAATCGTATAATATTACTGTATCTGCACCAGTTAAATTAAGTCCGGTACCACCAGCTTTTAAAGAAATGAGAAATAGATCCCCTTCTCCTTCGTTAAACCGATCGCACAGCTCTACACGTTCCTGCGCTGGTGTACTCCCGTCTAAATAAAAGTATGGAATTGCTTGGTGATTTAACTCACGACCAATAATGGAAAGCATCTTCGTAAATTGAGAAAAAATTAATATTCTCTTTCCTGTACTTCTACATTCCTCTAAAATCTCTAACAGTTGTTCAAATTTAGCTGAACTTCCTTTGTAATCATCAACAAATAAAGCAGGATGACAACAAATTTGTCGCAATCTCGTTAAACCAGCTAAAATTCTAATTTTATTTTTACGTAACGTATCTTTGTCTAAATGCTTTAACGTTTCTTCCCTTAGCTTCGCTAAATAAGCAGCATAGAGACTCTTTTGATCGGGTAATAACTCCGATGATTGTAAGTGCTCTATTTTCTCTGGCAACTCATTTAATACGTCCCCTTTTAATCGTCTTAATACGAATGGTTTCACTCGCTTCGCTATATCTTCACGCCTTAAATCACCGAACTCTTTTCTTCCTGGTAATAATTCTGGGAAGACGACATGGAAGATAGACCATAGCTCTTCTAATGAATTTTCTACAGGTGTACCCGTTAGCCCAAAACGGTATTCAGCTTGAATTGTTTTCACAGCTCTTGCCGTTTGCGTTGTAGGGTTTTTAAACGCCTGCGCTTCATCAAGGAATAGTGTATGAAATGGTCTTGCATACAATCTTATATCTCTTCTCAGTAATGGATATGACGTAATTACGACATCAAATTCCGTTATATCTTTCAAAATTTTCCGGCGCTCTGCTTGGTTTCCATCTGCAATAACTGCTCTAATATGCGGGGCGAATTTTTTCAATTCACTAAACCAATTATAAACAAGAGATGATGGTGAAACGACTAATATAGGTAGTTTCTTTTCTCGAATCTCAGGCAAAACAGAATCTATAAAAGCAATGCTTTGCAACGTTTTTCCAAGTCCCATATCATCTGCTAAAATACCCCCAAAACGGTAATGAGCAAGTGTTTTCATCCATTCGAACCCATATACTTGATACTTTCTCATTTCTGCATTTAAAGTATTTGGCACAGCAAAATTTAATTTTTTCGGGTTTTGAATGTTTTCTACTAACTCTTGAACAGAATCATCTAAACTTAAAACATTGCCTTCATGAAGTCCGTTCATCCATTTTACACTCCGAATAAGTGGAACATTTACCTCTTCTCCATGTAAAAATTCTTTCCGAATACCTGATTCTTTTATAAACTGATTAATTTCATTAAACTCTTTACTCTCTAGCGATAAAAACGAACCATTCGCCAATCGATAATATTTACGTTTCTCTTCAAGGGCCGCTAATACACCTTTAATTTCTGCTTCTGGTATTCCTTTTATATCAAAACGAAATGACAACCAATCAATTCTTTCTTTTCTTCTCACTCTAATAAGAGGAACTGCATCCCCTTTACTAATTCGCAATTTGATTGCTGTAGTCGCATAAATATCAACTAAACCTTTTAATGTTGGCACGACGTGATATAAAAAATTATACTCAGCTTCTTCATTATGCATAAAGTAACCGCCTTCTGTTTTTGCAAAAGCACTTTCACTCATAATGTCTAAAATCTCTTTTTCCTTTTTCTCATCACGATTAAAAACAGACGGCTGTCCATCCTCTTCTAGCGGATTAATCATGACGTTCCCATAGTGAAATTCAAGACCTGCTAATAAGCGATTTTTCACGCGGTCTAAATACAATTTCGCTTTTAGCGAAGGTGTTTCAACACGATCCGATATTACTTCATCAATGTGTACAGTTCCGAGCTTCATTAATCCTGGTACAACTTTCGCGACGAAATGTTCCATCTTACTTTCTGGAATATAAAACTGATTACTATTTGAGCGACTCATCATCTTTTGTAATTCAATAAGTCGCATACAATCTTCAATGTGTAAGTGATATAATTTCCCATCGTAAAGTGCATTGTTATACATATCCATAACTTGTACACGATTTAAACCATCTATATGAAGTGTAAATCCGCCATTATTTCCCTTCGTAAATTCAAAGTGTAACGGCAACAACCCTTTTGAAACTTGTAATCCCTGAAACAGTTGTTCATTTTGTTTCAGCTGTACATATTCAACTTTAGAAAGTGAAGAGAGCATATCTTTCCATGAAGCTGGTGGTATAAATATCATACTTTCATCTTGTTTCGCATGTACTTCTAGCGTATCTTCATACATTTTTTCGTTATGATACATTTTAATGAGCTGCTGAATAATCGCATCCGTTTCTTGTTTAAAACTATGTACATCTGGTGTATATGTAAATTCATTTGAACAATGAAAAGATTCCCTTTTCTCCACCTTAGAAAGAAATTCTCTAATATGATTTATGAAATACACTTTGGCAAGTTTCAATTGAATTCCAAGAAGAGCCCCACCACTTCTCGTAGCTACTGGTGTACATATAAACTCAATATCTAATATTTCACGTGTATCAAAACGGTGTTGTTTACTTTTTGGCCTCAGTGGTTTGTCTGCAAACAGCTGAAACATACCACTTGTCAATTGATCATTTCTGCTACTAGTGGAGCTCATTCTACCTGTTTGTTGATTATAGTTTATTTGTATTAATACTGCTGCAACATGTTGACAGTACGTTTGAAAAGACGCTAATGAAGGACAACTACATTTTGCAACAACATCACCCTTTTTGGCTTTTGCTACTGTAACATGGAAATCCTCGTTCCCTTTTACTGTCGCCTCACAAATTTCTTTATTTTCATCGTACTGATCTATTATCACTTTATTTGATTTATAATAGGCTTCACCTCTTTTATATGAGGTCTCTCCGCACACTTCTTTAATAATCGATTTATTCAATGTGAAACTCATTGCTTTGACACTTCCTTAATATAAAACCATTTTCTCTTACTTAACATTTTACATGCTCCACGAGAAAATATAAAATGTTGATTTAACAAAAGAAGATGCTTATTTATAAGCATCTTCTTCACTCTATCTCCATCAACCTCTTCGCCTCAAAATACAACACTTGAATAAACTTTTTCGTATTAATTCGCGTATGACCAGAAGATGCGAGTTCATCTTTCGTCATTTCTGTCATCCGTTTTCTAACTACGGTAAAATCGAAAAATTTTGGAGCATAGCTTTCAAATTTTGGATTTGAAAAGTCTGTTAATCCTAAAGAAGCCAAATGATTTAACGACTGATAAATAGCTCGACGTACTCTTTGTTCAGACGCTTTTTTCTCTTTATCAATATCCGCCTCTAAAGCTAAATCCCCTAATTTTCTTATCGTAATATGATGGAAAATTTCTTTTAACGCAGGAAAGCCAAACTCAAATGTCTGTGCCTTTTCTTGACCATATAAATATTCCAGCATACTAAGTAAATCTTTACTTCCATTCTCTCCCGCAATACCGAGTTCTGATAGTAAAAAGCGCCCTAAATCCCCTATCTTTTTTCCTTCTTGCACTGGTTCAGTACGCAATTGCGGTTTTTCCCACTGAAACACGTTATTCAATGATTTTTGAATATCGTGTATAGAACGCTCCAATCTAATACGCTCCATCACTTTGCGTACAACAGATACAACTTCGATTTTATTTAATGGTTTTGTAATATAATATTCTACACCAAGTGTATATGCCTCACCTATAAGCTGCTTCGATTCCACTTGAGAAATCATAATGATTTTCCCCGTGAAAGTTGACGCAATGTGACGAACTGTTTCAATTCCGTCCCTCATCGGCATCAACAAATCAATAAATAAAATATCTACTTTTTTAAAATTTAGTTGATCCGCCTCAATAAAAGCTCCGTCATCCGCCTCACCAATTACTTCTCCAAGATCTCCATCTTCAATAATTTGCGAAAGCATCGAACGGAAAACTTCATCATCGTCTACGATATAATAAAACAAATCTATTCCCCTTCCCGCTTTAAACTACCCTCCGGTAAACAAACGATAAACTTACATCCTCTTTTATTTTCTCGGCCTTCTAATCTCACTTCTCCGCCTAGCTCTGTTACCATTTCATTTATGTAAGAAAGCCCAATACCAGTTGACGGTGTTCCCGTTTGATCATACTTGGAAGTAAACCCTGGCTTAAATACTAATTTCTTATACTTTTGTGCAATACCAGGTCCATCGTCAATTACTTCAAAAAATATATGTTGATCTCTTTTATATAGCTTAATAATAACGACACCTTTATCTTCAATTGCTTCAACTGCATTTGCAGCGAGGTTATTAAAAATTGATAGAACTGTATACACGTGATATGCAGCATGCTCACCTTCTATATGTTTAGAAAAACGTATATCCTTTTCTAGCATTTCAGCATACTTCTCGTTTATTCTAACAATCATTTCTGCTAACTCATGTCCTTCTACATATTCAGCCACATTTTTATCTAATAACAGTTTAGATAATCCTGCAAATATCCTTTGATTATCCTTTTTTATTTCATGCACTTCCCCCGCTATTTTCAATGCTGTTTTACTACTTGAATCAGCGCTTACTTGTAAATTTCGATATAGTTGATATGCTTCTTGTGTAATTAACTCCGCATTTTGTAACGTCTTTTTCAAATGAACAGATTCCACATATAAATTAGAAAGATGCATTAACATATTTTCATTTTCTTTTCGAACTTGCGATTCTTTTAATTTCGTTTCATATAAATTCATCATATTTAAAAAACCAAGTGCAAAGAAACTACGAAAAATAGCAATAATGATGAGTTTATTTACTTCAGAAATCGTTATTATTGTACCTAGTACTAACATGTGATAAAACGCAAGTTCTGACATACTTGCAACAATTTCAATTGAAATTCCAAGGCATCCAATAATGATTGGTTTCTGATGGAACTTATTTACCCTGCAAAGCGAAAAAAAACTGCCATAAATAAAATAATAGAAGAACACAGGATAACGCAAATAAAATGATTCTGTCATATGAAATGAACCTTGCATGATCCAGTCAAGACATACTCGGAATAAGACTACAGATATACCAACAAGAATACCTGCAACTCCTGCTGGTACTCTTCTTAAAAATAATAATAAAAAGAAGAATAGCGGTGTACCGAAGCTAACTCGAAACGTATCATTAAAGGGATGAAAGTTCAGCTCCCCAGCAATCGGAACAACGACCATTAATATAATTAAAAGGGACATATCTTTCTTCCATAATTGATTCCAATTCAAAGGTGACACTTCCTATACTTTTTTTCAGTAGTAAAAGCGAAAGCCCGCTTATTGTTATAAACGGGCTTTTTTTCTATATTCTAACCTTTTCTACCGCTTTTATTTGGCGATACTCTGGCTTCCACATTGCTTCTTTCACTGCCATCTTGATATCGTTATCACTTAAGTTCACTCTTGCAACACCTTCTGCAACTGCAACTTTAGCTACTTCAATTGCAACCATTTCTGAGATATTACGTAATTCTTCGACCTCTGGTAAAATAGGTGCTCCTGGCTGACTTGTATCTACCATACTTGCAACTGCTTCAGCTGCTGCTGCGAACATTCCATCCGTCATGACGCTTGCTCGTACTACAATTGTTCCAAGACCAAGACCTGGGAAAATCAGTGCATTATTTGATTGTCCAATCACATACGTTACACCGTTATATGTAACTGGTTCAAATGGACTTCCTGTTGCAACTAACGCTCTTCCTTCTGTCCACTCGATTAAATCTGCTGGTTTTGCTTCAGCAAGTGGCGTCGGATTCGACATTGGTAAAATAATTGGTCTTTCTACGTGAGAAGCCATTTCTTTAATAATCTCTTCTTTAAATGCACCTGCAACAGTAGATGTACCAATTAAAATTGTCGGTTTTACATGTTTCACAACTTCAGCAAGTCCGATCACATCATTTTGCTTCCACCCACTTACTTCTACTTCTTTTCTTGCGTACGGAATTTGGAAATCAAGAAGATCTTCCATATTATCTGTAACTAACCCGTTACGATCAATACACCAGAAACGCTTATATGATTCTTCTTCAGATACGCCTACGCGGACCATCGCATCTCTAACTTGATCTGCGATACCGATTCCAGCCGTACCAGCACCAAATACAACAACGCGGTGTTCACTTAGCGGTACACCAGAAGCTTTCACTGCCGATAATACTGCCGCAAGTGAAACTGCACCTGTACCTTGAATATCATCATTAAACGTACAAACATCATGACGATATTTATCTAAAATTTTTCGTGCGTTACGAGAGCTAAAGTCTTCCCAATGTAAAAGTGCTTTCGGGAATTGTTTGTTTACCGCTTGTACAAACGTATCAATAAATTCATCGTAAGCTTTACCTGTTATACGAGGGTGACGATTTCCAATATAAAATGGATTGTTTAATAGCTCCTCACGGTTTGTACCTACATCTAAAATTACCGGTAATACACGACTAGGATCGATTCCAACTGCAGCAGTGTAAACAGCTAATTTTCCGATTGCGATGTTAATACCACCAACGCCCCAGTCACCAATTCCTAATATGCCTTCTCCATCTGTTACAACGACTAAATCAATGTTCTCAGCTGTTGCACCGATATTCGTGAATGCTTCTTCGATACCTGATGGATCGTTAATTGATAAATAAACACCACGTGGTTTACGATATTCATGACTATATCTTTGAATTGCTACACCGACAGTTGGTGTATATACAATCGGTAACATTTCACGTAAATGATCTGTTAATATACGATAAAATAATACTTCATTTCGATCATGTAACGCAGTTAAGTATACATTCTTTAATAAATCATCCGGCTGAGAACTAAATTGTTCGTATGCTCGGCGTGCCTGTTCTTCTAACGTTAAAACCGCTGGCGGTAATAACCCTTTTAAACCTAACTCTTTTCTTTCATTTTGTGTGAAAGCTACCCCTTTATTTAAAAGTGGTGTTGATAATACTTCTGCTCCTCTTAATGTTGTTTCTAATGCACCATTAGAAGCTACTGTAAACTTGCTCATAACATCCCTACCTCTATTCATATATAGCATTTCTATATTGTAAACAAAAAAGAGGGGATTGTCCCCCTCTTCTTTTAATTTTTCTTTAAAAGAG
>NZ_JBNLYC010000090.1:0-18442 GCF_050172015.1 Bacillus sp. GMa5/1
TGAAAGATACTCTTCTTTTTCAAAAAATTTAACGTTAGCTTCATCAGAAATCTTTTTCAACAAAGGTTTCACTGTGAAAAGCATGTAGTTTTTAGTTTGTTTTTCTACATCAGCCATTTCACCATAGATTAAAGCTGTAGGTATCCCTATTGCCATTGCAACTTGATTTAAGAAACCGTTCGTTACTTTATTGATTTCTTCCACACTTTGACCCGAGTTTACACCACCCGATGTTTCCTCGTATTTAAAGCCTGGTTGTTGCGGAATGATAGCAATATCATTTTCCCCAACCGCTTTATACATGTCATCAATGAAATTTTGGAGTTTTGCTTGGTGATCTTTACTCTTTGCAGCAAGCATGTCCATATCAACTGTGGCACGAATTTGATTTTTACGTTTTTGAGAGCTTAATATCCTACCGAATAAATCACCATAATCAGCAAAAAGCCCATCAATAAGCGGTGATAGCTTGTCATTCCGATATCTTAAATGAATGACTTCACTTTGTTTAAAACTTCTTTTAAACTGATAATCTTTTACGGTGACATTTGTAAAAGTATCTTCAAACACAGCGTATTCGTTATGCTCAAAGTCATCAGCAATAAGTAAATCACCATCATCAGCTTGTACAATTAGCGCTTCATTATCATAAATAAGTTTGTAAATGAAACTCTCCCAAAAGGTACTTGCTGTCATATTCTTATTCGGTCTAACATTTAATCGGTAATAAAGCTCATCCTTTTCAAATTCTTCACCATTTTTCACTCTAAATTCTGACTGGCTAATTGTTCTACCTAAAAAGGATATACAGGTATCAATTACTAGTCGTTTCATGTGTAATCTATTTGCTTTATCGATAAACATTTCCACATCAAACATAAATCCTACTTCACTATTTCTTTTAAATACCGTATCCAGCCATCCAATGATTATCACCCCCTTTATTAGAATTTAATACCATCTAACATAAAGTCGAATTCATCCACAAGAATGTTATCCGCTTGCCATAATGCATGAATAAAGGCTTGGAATCCATCTGTTTTGCGCTTAAATTCATCTTTTTTCAGGTATTCTTTGTTGCCGTCTTTTTTGATGTGGACGTAGACATTGTTGGTGTACCAACGCATTAATGGATTATCTCCAAAAATAATACGATTGTTTGCAAATAACGTTTCAACTCGTGGAGCTAAAAGTGAATGAATCGCTTTTGGATTACGAATATATAACAATATGAAACCTTCAGCTTCAAGTGCTGTTTTAACAAGATCAAGACGGAATGTATCAGCTACTATTGTGTTAAATCCGTATATCTCACGCATTTTTACAAACCAATCCACAATATGAGAGATATTAATAACTGGCTCATCCACAATAGTTAGTAAGCCATTTTCAGCCCATTCATAAATAGGCGCTTTTAATTTCACCTTGTCCAAGAATCCTTTACGTACAAATGAATGACCTTTCCATATATAATCTTCACCATGCTTAAATAGCAAGCCGACTGCTGCGAAGTCTTTGATGCTGGCGAAGTCAAGACCGCCTACAGCTACTTTGTGCTTTAAATCTGGAACTTCTCTCAGTGTTTCTCCGTCTTCTTCAAAACCAGTACGCATGATTTCTTCCCATGAAGCTACAGACTTTGTTAAATCTACTTCCGGTATATTCATCCTCTTAGTCATGAAGTTTTCTCTATTAGACGGATCGTTTTCTAGATTTTTATACTGACGCATAACTTTCTTAAACAATCCTCTAGCGTATTGACTCATTGGCTTACTAAACATCGGATTTGCTTTTTCCCACATATCAGGATTATCTACTTCTTCAGCGTTATCAAGCTTACAAATAAAAGGAAACAATCTATCTTCTTTTTCTTTCCCTTTCAGGATATTCATAGCCCGCTCTTTCATTTTGTCAAGATAACCCTCACGAACAAATCCATCTGTGGTAATAAAAAATTCCCTAGAGTTAGGAACTTTACCTAAACCGCTAGAGAACACTTCTACAACATCGCTATTTTCATATCTATGTATCTCATCGTAAATAACACACCCGTCCCTTAACGAGTCTTTACTCCCTGCATTAGACGTATGAAATTCAAAAGTCGAACGAGTAGCTTTATTTGTTATCAATTGTTTTGTTGATACAAATAACTCATCTAATATTTCATGTTTTTTATTCTTTTCATAAACATCTATAAAAGAAGTTTTAGCCTGTCTTTCTGTATTAGCAACTACTGATACGTTGTAATGCTCAATACCGTGCAATTCGCTAATAAAGAAGTGTGTCAATGCACTAATCAATCCATTTTTACCAGCACCCCTTGCCATCATCCAGAAGTGTTGATCAAAATAAACATCCTCATATTCATCAAACAAAAATACAAATGCTATTAAAAATTTTTGAAAGGAATTTAATTTGAAATGCCACTTTTCTATGAAAGTTACACATTTATGAATTAAATCCATATCGAAATGTAGATTATTACGGGTTAATATATCTTGCTTTAAATAATGAATAAGCATGATGCGTTCTTTATTTAATACTACTGTTCCCGTTTCATATAGTTCTATATATTCACTTACATACTTATGAACAATCATATTAAATCACTTGCCGAATACTTCTTAATTTCTTTTTTATTATTTCCTTCTGGCAACAAATCCGTTAGTTGTTTAATGACCCTTTGATATGATTGATCACGGGTATTATATAACCGGGCAACAGGTCGTTCTCTTTCATACGGCTCTGTTTTATCAGATTGTGAGAACATTTCATAGTCACCATTCTCAGATATATCCATCCACATCTCATTTAATAAAACTCGTAATCTTGCTGCCTGAATAATTAATCCTTCAACCACTTTTAACTTACTAGGTGGGATGTCTTTAAATAATCTTTTTAAACGATTTTTTTCTTTGTTAACTAGCACCTCACGCTCATCAATGTCCGCCATAATATCACCTCGATTCAATCATATTTTCATACTGGGTAGGGGTCCTATACGAAACAACTTAAAAATCTGGAAAAACGACCCCCTCCTCCGGTGCCCCTTAGACGAAAAAAAGCCCAATTCTCGAGCCGGGGGGTGTTATTATCGAATCATTTTTACCACTTTTCATCGTTTTCCCATTTGTTTATCTTTTTAACAAACACTCTACCGTGTTCTTTATTATGGCAATCCACACAGACTGTTTCTAAGTTATCTATTTCTAATGCAAGTTCTGGATGATGTTCTAGTTCTTTTATATGATGGACAACGAGTTGAATCTTCTTACGCTTAGCACCCTCACTGTATTCATTAGTGTCCACACGAATACTACCATTGCGCTTACACTCTTGGCATTCATAGTTGTCACGCTTCTTAACTTGTTCACGTATACTCTTCCACTCACCACTGTCATAGAACTTACGCTTCTGTTGTTTAGTTTTATATTCTTTCATAGTTACTTCTCAATCTCTTTCTTCTTATGAAACTTACCAGCTATCTTCATTGTTGCTAATGCTGGCCACACTAGTGTGAAGATACAAATAAGAACTAACGTTACCACAATCGTTATCAACTCTTTATTCGGATCACCTTTATCATCTTTTAACAACTTAAGTACAGTTGAATACATCCCAGAAGAAATGTATATCATACCTACAATAAGATAAGCTAATAACCATAGCATTCTATCATTCTCCTTCCTCAATCTTTCCACGGAATTGAATATCAAGACATTTCTCGCAATAGAAACTCCCCAAGATATGGATAGATACTTGTTTATTATCAGCTTGTATCTGTGTTGTTTTACTATCCATCAATTGATATCTATGTTCACATTCTTTATTTTGATTGATATGTTGTTTGTACTTCTCTAACTTCCACATATCTACAAAAGCACCATTACACTTAGGACAAACTGTTACTTCTTGATATTCTTCTTTAGACGGATAATTAACTCTATCCTGATGATCACACACTAAACATTTAGAAGTATGATAATGGTTAATCTCATTACGAACCTCACACATCTATATCACCCCTTACACTTAAATCCTTTCTCCATTTATCTTTTTCCAGTAATTCTTTTATTGATGTTTGCATGAGATATTCCACAGAATAAAACATAGGTTTCTCGCCATACAGCTTATAATACTTAACATCTATTCCTGACTTTTTGTGTGCTTTTTCAAGTGGTTTAAGGTATTTGATATATGCTTTCTTATTAATAGACATAAGACCAAGTGCAGCAATCTTACCGTTTAAAACGCTGTCCAATTATCCTCACTCCTTATCTTTCCTTAGCATGTTCTTGAAACAATTGTATTTGCCGTTGGATTAATTCTAGAAACAGCTTCACTAATTGTCTTCCCATCTAAAACAGTAGGAACTTTTACTGTGATTCCATCCAATTCACTCTTACCTGTAAACTTACCCATAACCTTCTCCAACTTTTCTAATGCAACCACACACTCATTAGCAGCTTCCGTTACTTCCTTCATTTGTTTTAATGCTTCAGATGTATTAGCATCAATATTAATCTTTAATTTGTTATTAGCCGTTCTTTTCATCCTCCTAATCCTCATCTTTTATCCAATCAACACTATAAAAATCACTAAAAGCATCTAGATGCTCCAGCCGTTTAAATGCTTCATAGCTAATCTCCGCAGCGTACCAACCATGAGGTTCATCATACTCTGTTAGATAATACTTGCCATTATGCTCTCTAACTACTTTCATCTCATCCTCCTCCAAAATAAAAAAGTCGCCATCTATATTGATAGCGACATTTCAGATATTAACTATTCCCTAATCTCTTTTAATCCCTGTAACAAATGGTTTAAGCACAGACTTTGCAGTAACTCCTAAACTTCCATCAATTTTCACTTCTACGGTCTCAATTGAAGATATATGTAGAGGATTTATTGAAAGGTTAAAAAAATGAACAAATCCTTTATACAATTCACCTTTTTCATTTGAGATACGACTCATAAAGTCTTCCGGATGAACATCAAGGTCATACTCTTTACCACTGTCCATAACAACTCTTGTATGCAGTGTTCTTGACATACTTGCACACCTCCTTTCTATCATTCTATATTTCGACAAATAAACATAGCATCCTTTTATCGATATATAATTCCAAATGTATAGAAAGTGTTATTACTAGGATGAATTTGCATACAGTAAATGAAGTTTTATTCTTCTTTGAGCTAACAACCATGATATGTTGTTAGCTCAAAGAAGAGCAAAAGCCCTTCTCCGTACACACAACGTGAATTGCAATTGAATGTGAACTCGAGAAACAACTGTTCATCCAATTTGCAACCATCACCACCGGTTATGGCGATCCATTTTCAGTTATCAGGAATTTTGTGAGCAATGTTTTCCGCCACTACTCACAATACAAATATATCACGTTGATTCCAAAACAACCGGTACATTTACTGCCAAAAAGCGGTCACGACTCTGCCACCTTTTTAGGATTTTCCAATAAACTCATATCAAAATATCTTATTACTAATGTAGATTTAAGCAACTGAAATAATCTAAGTATGTCTGTCTTTGTAAGAGAGTCATAATCATAGAATCCATGAGCTATTGAGTTCCGATTCAACTCTTGACATATCTCATCAGGTATTTTCTCAAAAGTTTTTTTAAACATGCGAAATACTGAGATAGCAAAAACTTTTGTAAACTGTTCTTGCTCTATTTCACTATATACCTCAGGTTCTATTTTGTAATATAATCTCCGCACATTTGGTTTTTGTCTAATCGATACCACATCTGCCTTTATATTTCCTGCACGCCATGATGCTATAACGTGTTCAAAAGCTGCGAAAAGTGACATCGCACATAATTTATAAAATCCTCTCTTATATGCTTCATAAGTTTCCTGAATTAAGGTTACATGAAGTTCATACATAGGATCTTTAATAATTTCTTCTATGTATAAGTCCAAATTTTCATCAATATATTCTGATATAATCTCTTGAGTCATCTCACTATCTTCAATTGCATCAAGAATTTCAAAATCCAAGCACCAAAAATTCTTCTCATGTTCTTGTAATAAACTATCGATTTCTTTTATTCGTTCTGATGCTTTTTCACTTATTGATTCCCAATCAATGCTATTCATTAGACCTGTAATATGCTGGTTTATCTCTGAAAAAACGTACATATTTTCTAAAAAGACATCTTGCATGTCTATAAGAGGTTGCTGTATTGCTCTTATAGCCTCCATAGCACTTTTTTGTATATCTTGTATATTCTTGATAATCTGTGCTTCGTTTTGTACCCCCATTCTTACTTTTTCTCTTAACTTTTCTTTTTTCTTATTACGTTTATCTTCTTCATCTCGTTCTCCCATTGTTTACACCCCTTTCTTTATTTAACATTCTATCATTTAAATAAACGAGATAATAACATTTACATCCACTTACCCATATCTTATATTGTGTGTAACTGCCCCCTTCGCTGAATCGCTTGGTATCATTGACTTCATTTAACTTTCTCTTTTGAGTTACACAGTACGAAATTTATGAGTAACTGTATAGGGATACCACCAGCATTTTGCAAAATAACCTACGCTGTGTAAAAAAATAAAATAAGCTGCCCATGTGGACAGCTTATTTACATAATTATCGTTATTGGAAGTTCTATGGATTACTCTTCATTTAAGGTTTTAGAATTAGATGGGCATATTATATATAGAATCCTTAATGCAAATCCCCTCATAGTTTTCTGAATATTATGGGAGGATGTAAATACTGTGAACACTGTATATTTAGTGTTTAATTGATCTTATAATAAAAAAAGCGCGCTAAATTGAATTGAAAGGTGCAAAAACATGATTACAAATCAACAATTAGTAATAAATAATTTAGAAGAAAAATTAAAAGTATTTACTCATACAGTTAGTGGAGAACTTATAATAGAAGAAGATTTCGTCATAGCAAATACAGGAATTCCTACTGATACATTCAATGTAGTAGTGCCGAAATCTCCAAGTATCAAAAATGCAGCTAAGATTAGACATGGCATTGATAATTTTTCTCATGAAAAATATCCCTTTAGTATTTGGATTGATGCTCAGTATTTAACCGAGGATTGGACAAAACTTATGCAAGAATATGACCTAAAAGAAGCGGAACGTAATGTAATGATGAAACTTGAAAATACTCTTAATGTTGGGCAAAGAATTTCCGATCAACTTATGATTACTAATGTAAAAAATAATGAAGAACTTTTAAAATATATAGATGTATTCATGAGCTTATTTGAGGGTACACCAGAAAAAGACGCATTAGAAAGTTATTTTAATAAGTTTTCTCAAGTGAAATTAGGTTCAGAAGTTCAAATGTTTATTGGATGCATAGATGAAATGCCTGTAACTACGGGTTTATTAATAGAAAGCAAAGATAGTTATGGTATTTATGATGTGATGACAAAAGAAACATTTAGAGGTAAAGGAATTGGCAGTGAAATGTTTCAATTTCTTCTAAATCAAACAACGGATAAACAAAAACCAGTTGTATTACAAGCTTCAGATGATGGAAAAAATATCTATAAGAGATTTGGATTTATAGATGTGGGAGAAATGGTTGTATTTGAATAAGGAGTTTTCTTATTAAGCTAAAGGTGTGTTTTGATCAATCTTTGTTCAAAACACGCTTTTTCTTTTTGTTTGTTTATCAAGGTTATTTCTCTTAATAATTCCTTAGCGTATAAAATTTGCGTTATGTTGTCGAGATCGCAAACATAACATGTGGACTGTATATCATATTCACGCTCGGTTAACATAACGTCCTATTATCGGTAGCAAGGAAAAAGAAGGAGCTCTACTCTCTCAAAGGAACCTTCTTTTTTTGTTCTATGGATCTATGTATTTTTTTATACATTCCTATCCTGACGCGATTTTAGGGTTCTTGTTTGTTACTGGAACTGTATAAAATCTTGCATACTCTTAGCATAGTTTTTCTACAAACTGCTGCGATACTCCTAGATAAAAAAAGAAATAAGCAATGATTAGATTTTAAACCTAGTCATTGCTTTATCCATTGCATCTTGGTTTACACCTATATAGCGTAACGTGACCTTCTCTGACGAGTGATTGAATATCTCCATGAGTAATGCTATGTTTTTTGTTTGTATGTACATGTGATACCCGTATGTTTTTCTTAACGTATGTGTTCCTATTTCATCTAACCCGAACTCTGCCGCTGCTCCGCTTAATATCTTATATGCCATGCTACGACCAATTGGACGATTCTTACCTTGTCTGCTTTGCAATAAATACTCATTGTCTTCCCTTTCTATAATAAACCATTTAAGTTCTCTTTTCAGTGCTGCAGTAATTTGTATTCGTTTCTGTTTCCCTGTTTTCTTTTCCCGCATAGATATATGACTGCCTTTAACATCCCCTACTTTCAATTTCAAAATATCTGAGATTCTGAGACCTGTATTAATACCCATAATGAAGAGAATGTAATTACGTAAGCTCTTTTCCTTAAAATACTCTTTTAATTGCTGTATTTGCTCTGGATCACGTATTGGTTGAACAAAATTCATTATTCATTGCCTCCAGTTTCTTCTGTCTCATACACTTCTAATCTAAGAGCAAAAGCTAGTTTATAAAAAGCATTAGATTTATTTCGTCTATACGTACGCTCACTCATACCAATTTCGTTATAAACCATGTAATCAAAGACTTCTTCATCTTCTAAATATCGTTTTACAATAATATCCCTTTGGTTTTTACTAAAACGACTTAATGCCTTATCAATTTGAAAAGATAAACGTTGTAGTTTCACTTCTCTTTCACTCATAGCAACATTTGCTAAAGCAATATCTTCAGCTGGCTTCCCTACTATATTTGTCGGACCGTGATATCTTACCTCGCTAGATGCTGTAACCTTCATCTCATGTCTAATCATCCCAAATTGTTTATAAATACGAACGTTTTCAAGAATCTCTTCTACACGAATCTGCGTTGCTTTGCGATCAATTTTAGGTAAGAAAGTTAATTGCGTCATATATAAAAACACCCCTTATATATTTTGTTAATAAAAACAAAATAGCGGACACCGAACTATAGAGCGATATTACTAATGCTCTATAGTTCAGTGTCCGCTGGTTCTTCCAGTAGGACTAAATGTGTAATTGTTATTATTGTATCATTTTCTCATATTTTAGTAACTTTTTATTAGAAAAGGATTATTTTGTTCTAAATTTTTCGACCTCGTTTTTCTCGAAGTAATTGATAATTACGGATGATAACGTCCTTAGCGTTATTTCTTTTCGCTATATCCTCAACGATTACGGGTATCATATTTCTGTCCATTTTCTTATTGATCGTTATTGTTGCGCTGCCCTCATAATCACTTTTGTCTTTTTCATCATAAAAATATAAATTTGAATAACAAATTATTTATAGCTATCTGGATCTAAGATATCGATAATGCTTGTGCACATATCAATAAAAAGTATCGGCAATAAAAACATTTGTATTAACGTAATCTCTTCAGGCCACTTGAAATAAATTTCTTGTCCATCAGGGTTGTACTGAAATGTCAAAGTAAGACCAAACAACCCTGCACTAATCAAAATTTTAAACAGCATAATCGTACCTTTAACTGTCATTGACTTAAAACCCATCCACATGACAGCAATATTTATTACAGCGTAACTACCTATTATGATAAATATCCATTTTAAAACTGGCCACGCTACATCCATAGGTATTTTAAATGTTTCAATATTCATCATTTCACCCCCTTATTTTTCAATCTATCTATTATTATATAAGGAATTAAATAGAAATATAGTATATTTTGTAAATTATTACTCCTCCACCTCAATCCGCAACTTATAAGCCAGCTTCTGTATATCCTTGCGCGAACATTTCACTCTGCCCACTACTTTCGTCATTAAAATTTTTATCAAAAACTTAAAGCCACGCCATTCATTAGCGAGCTCTCCAAGTTCAACTTGAAGAGCTAAGATTTTCTTAGGTAATAAATCTTTTCCTTCCAAACCATGCTCCTTACCAATTCTTGCGTCTAATACTTTTTGCATTTGAAATAACCTTGATAGATTTATAATATTTGTATTCATTCCATACACACTCCCATTAAATTAATTGTGTTTTCCGTTCATCCATACGAATTACTTTTCCACTTTGATATATAAATGATTGTTCACCAAATCCACCTTGAGGTGGTTCTATTAATTGTACCTGACCATTTTTAACAATATATATTCCGTTTGTTTTCAAATCTATTTCAGCTGTCATTTCTATAAGATTTTCTTTTCTAATTCCCACCACAATCACTCCCATATGTTATAATTACTTTGTCGAATAATTATGTCGGGAGCAATCTCGGCTTTTTTGTTTGTCTACAAATATCGCACAACATTTTCTGGAACAAATGATTGTTCAAAAGATAAATGAAGCCGTATTGGAATCGGCTCTTTGTTATCCCTTGCTCTCTTACATATTTCTTCAGCCTCTTCCCACACAAATTCTTTATCCTCCACTCGCTTATAACGCCAAATCCCAATTGTATAATCCTCAAATAATTCGTAACGTTCATCAGGCGCTGTCGTTGGTTTTAATTCATCGATTGCTTTGGCCTGACGTGGTATTTGTACAACCACATCTGTATACCTTAATTTTGAATTTAAACGCTGAATATGAGCTTTCTTAGGATCAAATGATACAACTGGTTCCACATCAAAAATTGTTAATTGTTTTGGCATTGTTTTTCCCCTCCAATACCTGCAATCCTGCAATTAGGATTCCTTCAAGCTGTGTTAACGTTAGTTGATCTAATGTTTGTCCGTTAATTTCAGCTAATCCTAACCCCAATAATTTACGAATGATTATTAGTTTTCTACGTTCTACTTCCTGACGTAACAACATGATTAAATTAAGCCTCCTGTTGATGATTGAACTTTCTCTCTAAATTTACAAATTTACTAAATTCTTTAATGAATGCTAGTTCAACAACACCAACTGGACCATTTCGCTGTTTCGCTAAAATAATTTCCGTTATGTTTTTATTTTCTGTCTCGCGGTCATAGTAATCTTCACGGTATAAGAATGCAATTAAATCCGCATCTTGCTCAATTTGACCATTTTCACGTAAATCAGATAGCAACGGTCTCTTATCTTGCCTACTTTCTACCGCACGACTTAACTGTGATAATGCAACTACACATACATTTAATTCTCTTGCCATCAGTTTTAACTTACGACTAATCTCACCTATTTCTTGCATGCGGTTCCCTCTATGCTTTGGATCCCCTACAATAAGCTGCAAGTAATCAATTGCAATTAAAACCTTTTTATCAGAGTACTTACGCTTTAATTTCCTAGTTTTAGCATAAATCTCTTGCATCGTGACATTTGCTTTATCGTAAATCTCTAATGGCAAATCATTAATTAATCCCATCGCTTGACTAATCTTTTCCCAATCCTTTAAATTACATAGCTTCTTAGGATTCTTTAATTTCGTAGCATCTATATTTCCAGTACTTGAGATCATTCTCTTTAGTAGCTGCTCTTCTCCCATCTCTAGTGAAAAGATTCCTGTTGCTGTATGAGCACTTGCTGCATGAAAAGCAACGTTTAATACAAATGCTGTTTTCCCCATTGAAGGACGGGCACCGACAATGATTAAATCACCTTCTTGTAACCCTGCTGTCATTCTGTTCAGGTCGTCATAACCAGTTGGTATACCAGTTAAATCTCCTACATCAATTTGCATGTTCTTATACAAATCAACAAGCGTATCTTTCAAGTTAAATTCATCTGAGTAACCCGTTTCTTCAATGGCGCTTAATTCATCAATTGATGTACTAATAGCACTCATATCCCTATCTTGCTGAAGGCGGTTATATAAATTACCAGCAACCTCCTGAGCATGTCGCATTTTCCAAGCTTCGATAACTAAGCCTTCGTGATACGAGAAATTTTTAGTGGTCGTAACAACTTCTGTTAAGTTTACAAAGAATTCGATTCCTCCAATTTGATGCATAAAGTTTTCATCGAATTTTCCAATGAGAGCAACAAGATCTATCGGAATCTCAGCATCCTCTAATTCTCTCATCGCCTTAAAAATCACTTGGTGTGTTGGTAAAGAAAACTGTTTTACCTTTAGCTGACAATCTTTAATTAAATCGCCTTCTTGGATTATGCTACCTAAAACACTTTGTTCAGCTTCAACATTGCGAATCATATCGTTACTCATTTGGCCAACCACGCATTCTGTTGGTTAAGTACTGCAAGTTCTTCTTCTGTTGGAATGTTCTGCTCCCATGCTTGTTGCTGCTGTATTACGTTTTTAGTAGATTCCGATAAACCTTTTTGTTGATAAGGTGCTTGTGTCTGTTGCTGCGCTTTTGTTAATCTCTGAGCACGAAATGCTTTATCAGCTGCCTCAACATCAGTTACTGTTTTAAAACCTTTAAGATGCCAATCTCTTAAAATCGTATTTACGTAAGACATGTTTCTCGTATTCTTCTCTAAAGCAATCTCCATAGCCTTAATAACTAGCTCTGCATTTAAATCATCTATCCATGCATGAATACCATCTGCAATAAAAGGTGTAATCAGTCCGAAGTTTTGTTCATAAAAAGAAATTGGATTAACCTCAACAACTTCTTCCGCGCCTGCGCGTTCTTCTTGTTGTTGTTCTTTTTCTTCTTCTTTTTCTTTTTCTTTTTCTTTTTCCTTGCTAGGGTCTTGGAAGCCCCTTATAAGCCCCTCCAAACGAACTGATAAATACTCCTTAATACGAGGGATTTTAAAATCTTGCTCTTTTTCTAATTGCAAACAAGTTTCATAGAAATCAACTAAAAAATCCTGATCCTTCACAGATTGAATCTCTTTTAAGACACACTTTTCAATGTTTACATTTTTAATTGGATTGAATTTCAACCAATTGATTAAGAACAACTCTTTTGTTTTTTTGTTGTAATTAATTTTTCCATATTCAGCAAAACGTTCTAATAGCTTCATAACAGTTTCACGGTTATATCCTGTATCAGTTTCAATGATACGAAGTGGAAGCTCATAAATTCCTGATTGAGACGTCTTACTGTTTGTCATCAAATATAAATAGAAATACTTCTCCTCCGGTGTAAGATCTAAAACAAATGAATCCTGCCAAAATGAAACATGTACTGGTCTATAAACTGCCATATTATTCATCCTCCCGTTTACATATCGCGAATCCGCCCTCTACACGTAATAAGCGATAATTCTTGTATCCTATTTTGAGATATTGTTTTACTAAGTAAATTAGGTGTTGCTCTGATGTTGCTTGTTGAAACACTTTAGGATTCAGCAACACTCTATGTAACGATTTGTCTAAAAGCATGTAGCACACTCCGTTGTTATACGATTGCTAATTTGATATAATTAATCCCAAGATCTTTTGCAAGACCGTTTGTCTATCACTCTGCCAAGTGATAGATCTTTTTATTTTCTACGTGTTACTAACGAAGCGTTAACTCCTCGTGCTCTTAAATCTTTAATAACTACACGATAACTCATAGATGCCTCATGTTCCTCTTTTGTATCACGAAGCATTTTAAATTCCCTTATACATCGCTCCAGCTCTTCTTCCCAGTGATTTGATTCTTCGGTTGATTCTGCATTAAACATGTTATGAATACATTCACTCATACAGTTACGAAGTTTATTCGCAAATGAAAAATCCCCAGGAAGAACTAAATCATGAAGACGATTGTTTTTATCGTTCATGAATTACATCTCCTTTCTAATTAATTTGATGCTGTACGCATCGTTACAACCAGAAAGGAACATTGTAGAGGTATGGGAGGAACAATCCCTTTCTGGTCATAACGACAAGCACAGTGGCTTGTCCAAATGATTTATATAATGTTATAATTGCTTTACGATATTTTTCAGAGCTACTGTTGTCTAGGCGGTAGCTTTTTTATTTACCCATTTATGCTTCAAAATAAATGATGCTTCTATAATTTTGATTCGAATTCCCAACAATTTCTTCTCTTGCTTTAACTCAACTGTTTTTGAATCCTCATTAAGTAATTCTGCTATTTTAATTTCACCAGTTAGTTTTGCATCATATCGAATTAATTCCTTGTATTCTCTTAGACTCGGTTTCTTATAATCTACTGTCATTTTCCTTCCTCCCTTAAAGCACCTTTGTTAAATTCATTAAGCTATCCACCGATTGAATAATAACGTTCTCCGCTATAGCCTTTTGCAACCAACTTCTTTGTATTTGTTCCATAATGCCAAAATGAACTTGCTCAAGAGCTTGTACTACACATTGAGTAGCTTGGATTGTATCGAAGATTTCTTTTGCATGAACTGCGTATTCATGTTTCTTTTTTTCATCATGCTTCCATGACCTTGTTGTAACTTGTAAGTTCATGATTTCCTTTGCTGCCGCAATCCCCTCTTCAGCTTGTTTAATGTAGTTCATCAGTTGTAAATTCACATCTTGAGTTAAGCGTGGATCTGTAGGCGGTAATCCAACACCATAAATATGTTTGATTGCTTGTTGATTCAACTTTGCTCCTGTTGCATGGCACCAATCCATCGCAAGTTCAAATTCTGGTTTAGAAAGTCCTGATTCAATACGGGTTAATCTTTCATGTGTAATACCAAGGTACTTAGATAGCCCTTTCTTCGTTTTCAGCTGAACATTGTCACAACATTCTCTAGCATTCTGTAATAATTCCCCTATCGCTGAATTGCAGTATATGCTTGTTCCCATATCTGTTCGCCTCCATATTTAGTTTTCAAATGGTTACAATGAACTTAGTACATATGTAACTTGTCTACTTTTCGTATAAAAAGAGAGGAACTATTCCTCAACGTTTGCTTTTACTTGTATCTCTTTGATGATGGCCCAACCAGCCTTGTAATATGCTTGACGGATTTTATCAATATCCTTTTGTGATTTTGGCTCAGGAGCCACAACATGGACTTTCGTTTTTCCGAATTCATAAGTCGCCGCATATTCTTCTTGTTGGCTCATGGTGTCACCTCTTGAAGTGCTTTTTATATGTTTATGCGACGGGTCTGTTGGTACTGCCATGTTAGTTGTTGGCATTTTCTCACCTACTTTTACACAAGTTTCATCAAAAATTCCACTTTACGTGTAATATTTACTCAAAAAAAATTGATGGATGTTCATTTAGTGCTTTTGCAACACACTTTAATTCTTGTGCTTTAAACGAACGTTTCCCTGCTTCTTTCATGTTATAAGCTGATACAGAAATACTAAGTTCTTTTCCCATAAATACTTGTGAAATACCCTTAGAAATTCTTAATTCCCGTATCTTTTGATTAATCTCCATTTAACACCACCTCATTCCACGTAACGTGAACCTTATGTATCAATAATAATTCCACGTAACGTGAAAGTCAATAACTTCATTAACTTTTAGTGAATAAAGTTTCACATAACGTGAAATATTGTTAAAATAATTAACGAAAAGACAAATGGAAGAATGGAAGGATAAACTATGACTTTAGGCTATAGATTAAAAAAAGAAAGAGAAAGACGCAAATGGTCTCAAAAGTTTGTCGCCGAAAAAATCGGTATTACAAATACTGTCCTTTCAAATTATGAACGCGACTATCGTGATCCTGATACAACAACATTAGGAAAATTAGCTGATTTATATGAAATATCTACAGACGAATTATTGGGTAGGTCTAACAAACTTTCTAAAAAAGAAGAACGTGATATTGCACGTGATTTAGAAAAAACATTAGAAGAATTAGAAAATAGCGAAGATGCTTTAATGTTTGATGGAGAACCAATAGATGAACACACAAAAGAAATGATTCGTATTTCTCTAGAAAACTCTATGCGCATGGCAAAACAATTAGCCAAACAAAAATTCACTCCAAACAAGTACAAAAAAGATTGAACGGAGCGAGAAATGAAGATTAAAGACTACGTACTGAAAATCGTAAAAAAACACGGCACAACAAACCCCTTTGAAATTGCTAAACGAAAAGATATTATAGTGTTGTTTGAAGACCTTGGGAATACTCTTGGTTTTTACAACACTTATAAACGCTTTAAATTCATTCATATTAATAATCGAATTAACGAAACCACTCAACAATTTGTTTGTGCACATGAATTAGGTCATGCTGTACTTCATCCTAAAGCAAATACCCCCTTCTTGCGTAACCAAACCTTCTTTTCAGTGGATCGCTTAGAAATCGAAGCAAATACATTTGCTGTAGAATTGTTACTTACCGATGAAATGATTTCTGCTTATAAAGATACTCGTTTATCTATTCAAGAAATTGCGGAGGCTCATGGGATTCCTGGAGGATTCGCCCGTTTAAAAACTTACGTTTATTAAGAAAGCAGACGTAATTCTATTAACTTATGGAGGATTAATAATGAAAAAGTACCTAGTACCATTTACAGCACTCTTTTTATCTATTGGACTAGTTGGTTGTGATACTAACAATCCAGTTAAAGAAGAACAACAACACGCACAAGAAGAAACAAAGAATGTAGAAGAACAACGTCAGGTAGAAGAAAAATTAAAACAAGAAGAACAACAACGTCAAGAAGCTGAAGTCCAACGCCAAGCAGAGGAAAAAATGAAGCAAGAAGAACAACAACGTCAGGAAGCTGAAGCCCAACGCCAAGCAGAAGAAAAAGCGAAGCAAGAACAAGCAGCCAAAGCAGAACAACATCAGAATCAAGAAAAACAAAAACAACTCGAAGAAAATGATTCCAGTAATCAATCGGCACCAAAAATAGAAGGGCCCGAATTAGAGCGATTCAAGGAGGAGCAAATAAGAAAACTTCAAGCCGCTGATCCCAAAGAGAAAGAGGAAGCTTTTGATAGGGCGGCAGCCTCTCGCCGTGAACGATTCGAGAGACAAGAAATTGAAAAAATGGATTGCGATACAGCACGTTCTGTGTTATCTCAATTAGAACAAATGGATGACAATCCGATTGCAAAAAAACAGGCACTTGATTATCAAGATAAAATAGCCAGTTGCAACAAAGCAAGTAATTAAACAACTCGAAAAAGGTAAAGCAATTTCAGAATTTTTTTGTAGTAATCTAAAGTTTTTAATTTTGGTATGCTCTATTACAACCCAAAACCAATACTCCATTTTTAAGAAATAAAACCTTTTTTTCTGTAGATCGATTAGAGATCGAAGCAAATACATTTGCAGTCGAACTCTTACTACCTGATGAAATGATTTCTGAATATCAAGATACAAATCTATTAATTCAAGAAATAGCTGAGATCTATGGAATTCCAGAAAGTGTTGCTCGTTTAAAAAGTTATTAATATGAATTTAAAATACAACTTTATAAGTTAGGAGCTACATAAATGAAAATATTTTTCTCATTTCTATTTGCAATAGCAATGCTGGCCACGTTTATTTTATTAATCACATCTTTGGTATTTCGTTTAAAAAAGAAACCAAACACTAAGAAATATTTTAAGTTTACAGGTATAGCCTTTATTTTATCTATTATTTCATTAATTGTAGTTAACATGAACATGACACCACAAGAAAAACAAGAAATTCTCGCTAAACAAAAAGCTGAAGAAAAACAAAAAAACGAAGAGAAACAAAAAGCTAAGGAGCAAAAAGAAGCTGAAGAAAAGCTAAAAGCCGAGGAAAAACAAAAGGAAAAAGAGAAAAAAGAGGCTGAAGAAAAGCTAAAAGCCGAAGAAAAACAAAAAGCTAAAGAACAAAAAGAAGCTGAAGAAGAGCTAAAAGCCGAAGAAAAACAAAAAGCTAAAGAACAAAAAGAAGCTGAAGAAAAGCTAAAAGCCGAAGAAAAACAAAAAGATAAAGAACAAAAGGAAGCTGAAGAAAAGCTAAAAGCCGAAGAAAAACAAAAAGCTAAAGAACAAAAAGAAGCTGAGGAGAAACAAAAAGCTGAAGAAAAGAAATTAGCTGAGGAACAAAAAAAGGCTGAAGAAAAACAAAAAGAATTTACTTCCTATGCCCAAAACATTAGAGGTGGCAATTTTATTAAGGATATGAAACTTAATAATAAAGAAGCTGAAATTACATTCCATGATTCATTTGCATCTTATAAATTAGCAAAATCAGATAGCAACGTCACAGAGGAACTATATAAACAATATTTTTCAACTGGAGATGCTATTGAGAAAATGTTTGTAAGTGAACCTGCGAGATTACTAAGACAATTTCCAGATTTGAATACAGTAAAAATTACTCTGCCGTTCAATGGGAAAACATATAGTACTAACTTGGATAGAGATTCTTTAAATACCTATCTTGGATTTAAGATTGAAGATTTAAAAGTTGAAGATCAGTCTTGGGGTAAAAAATTTAATGATCAATATGTTTACAATAAATCTAAACGTACAAAATTCTTTAATCATTTCGTTACTATTCAATAAATCAATTTAAAGCCCTTATTAATGGGC